>NZ_JBGLYQ010000043.1:0-62169 GCF_047304105.1 Duganella sp. Dugasp56 | reverse complement strand
GTTCCTGTACACGCCGGAAATCTACCCGACCCGCATGCGGGCCATCGGCACCTCGCTGGCGACGTCCTGGTTCCGCGGCGCCCCGGCCCCCCCCCCCCCCCCCCGCCGGGGGGGGGGCCCCCCGACGCACGCGTCATCTATAATCCAAGCCCACCGCGACGTTGATTGGTGGCGACCCTCGCGGCGATCGGATCTATACGCGGGACAACGCGCTATTTTGGCTTCGCAGGATCGCGACGGTCCGTTGTACCACCGGGGACATATAGCCGCCGCTTCGGTAGGTCAGGCCCAACGGTCGTCTCATCGTGGTCTCAGGCAGTTCCACTTCCCGCAAATACGTCTTTTGCGACTGCAGGTTGAAGCGCGCCACAAATCCCAGCAAGTGGGTCTGCTCGATGATCGGAAGAATCATGATCAGCACATTCGATTCAATCTGCACTGCCGGCCGGGCGAGGCCGTTCCGTTCGAACGTATGGTCCAGCCATTGCCGGCTCGCGACCGACGTCGCCGGCAGCACCCACTTGTAGCGCAGCAGGTCCGCTAACGCATACGGACCCTTGAAGATTTCGTGATCCCTGCTGGCGAGGACGACCACCTCGTCTTCCGAAAACTGCTCTGACACCAGGTGCTCGTCCGATTCGACGATCGGGCCGACCACCAGGTCCAGCTCGCCGTCCCGCAATGCGGAGAGGATGGCGTCGTTCATCGCCACCTTGAGTTCGACCTCCACCTCCGGGGCGTCCGCCAACAGTTCCTGAAACACCGCGGGCATCATGTGCTCCGCCAGCGTCGGCACGCATCCGATCCGCACCTTTCCCTTCAGCCCACTGGCATGCTCCTTCATCTCGCGCGACGTTTCCTCGATCAGAAGCGCCATCTGCCGCGTGCGCGTCAGCAGCACGGCGCCGGCGGCAGTCAGTTTCACGCCGCGGCCGGCCTTTTCGAACAACTGCGCCCCCAGGATGGCCTCCAGACGGTCGATACTTTTGGTCAAAGCAGGCTGGGTGCGAAACAGCCTGGCGGCAGCGCGTCCCAGGTTGCCCTCGGTGGCGATGACTTCGAAATAGCGCAAATCGCGAAAATCCATGGAATCATTCCTGAAAGTTTAAGTTCGCAAAAAATAAGTGAATATACATTATAGATCAGGTTTCCTATACTCGATTCACATTATGAAGAACACTTATTCACCACACACATGACAGGACCTGACATGACCTATTCCGCCCCCCCAGACGTCATCCATGATTTCATCCGCGTTGACCCAAGCCTGGTCAAAGCCGCATCCGAATTTCCCGCTTCCATCCTCGCCGACGTCGCCGGCCGCCGCGGCACCCTGAGCAGCCGTATCGCGCCGCTGGCGCCGGCCATGCGCATCGCCGGACCGGCGCTGACCATTGAAGTGCGCGGCGGCGACAACCTGATGATTCACGCCGCCATGGCCCTGGCCAAGCCGGGCGACGTCCTGGTGATCGACGGCAAAGGGGACGAGACCGCCGCGCTGATGGGCGAAATCATGATCTCGGCGTGCATGAAGATCGGCATCGCCGGCGTCGTCATCGACGGCTCGGTACGCGACACCGAGGCCATCCGCGCGCTGGGCTTTCCGACCTATGCCATCGGCGCCAATCCGAACGGCCCGACCAAACTGGCGCCGGGGCGCGTAAACTGGCCGGTTTCCGTGGGCGGCACGTCGGTTTCGCCTGGCGACCTGATCGTCGCCGACGCCGATGGCGTGGTGGTCGTCGAGCGCAGCAAGGTGGAGGCGGTGCTGGCACTGGCGGCCGGCAAGGTCGCCGACGAAACTGTGCGCCTGCAGCAAATCCGCGGCGGCGGCCAGCTGCGCCCTTCGTGGCTCGAGGGCGCGCTGAAGAAGGCCGGCGTGGTGATCGAAGGAGGCATCGCATGAGCGCCGTGATTCTGGTCACCGGAGCCGACCTCGCGCCGCAGGCGGTGTCACTGCTGGCCGATTGCGCGCTCGTCTACGCCGGCATGGACTGCAACGAGGATAAACTGGTCGCGCTCTGCCGCCAGCATGACCCGGTTGCCATCATCGCGCGCTACGGCAAGATCAGCGCCCGCGTGATCGCCGCCTGTAGCCGTCTGCGCGTCATCTCGAAGCACGGTGCCGGCATCGACACGATCGATTCCGCCGCCGCCCAGGCACGCGGCATTGCGGTCAAGGCCGCGGCCGGCGCGAACGCCGCTGCCGTTGCCGAGCACACGTGGGCAATGATCCTGGCCTGCGCCAAGGGGATCGTCCGGCTCGACGGGCGCATGCGCGCCGGCCACTGGGACAAGGCCACGCACAAGAGCATGGAGCTGAAGGGGCGCACGCTGGGCCTGGTCGGGCTCGGCGCGATCGGCCTGCGCGTCGCTGAAACCGGTATCGCGCTCGGCATGCGCGTCATCGCCTACGATCCGTTCGCCAAGGCGTTTCCCACTGGCGTGGCACGCGGCGAACTGGACGACGTCATCGCCACGTCCGACGTGCTCTCGCTGCACTGCCCGCTCACGGCGCACAATGCGAACATGATCAACGCGGCCGCGCTGGCGGCGATGCGCCAGGGAGCGATCCTGGTCAATACCGCGCGCGGCGGCCTGATCGACGAAGCGGCGCTGGCCGATGCATTGCGCAGCGGAAAGCTGCGCGCGGCCGGACTCGACAGCTTCCAGGTCGAACCCTACGACGGCGGCCATGCATTCTCGTCGTTGCCCGACGCGATCCTCACACCCCATGTGGCGGGCGTCACCGAGGATGCGTATGTCGGCATGGGCACGGCAGCGGCGCAAAACGTCCTGGACGAGCTCGCCGTCACGGCGTAACAGCAATAAAAAACGGAGTGCGCCCCAGATGGCGCGCCCGACCACGGCAGTATTGGAGGAAGACAGCATGGAAACAACTACCCGCGGCACTCATTTCGAGAGGGCGACGGTGCGCAAGGTCATCTGGCGCCTGATCCCCTTCCTGATGGTGTGTTATCTGCTTGCGTTCATCGATCGCGGCAATATTGGCATGGCTGCCCTGAGCATGAATCACGACCTCGGCATTCCGCCGCAAGTGTTCGGATTCGCCAGCAGCTTGTTTTTCATTTCGTATTTTTTCTTCGAAGTGCCGAGCAACCTGGCGCTGCAGAAGTTCGGCGCCCGCAAGTGGATCGCCAGGATCATGATCACCTGGGGGCTGGTATCGGCCGCAACCGCCCTGGTCACCGGCCAGTACTCGCTGTTCATGCTGCGCTTTCTCCTTGGCGCTGCCGAAGCCGGCTTCTTTCCCGGCGTTCTGCTGTATCTGAGCTACTGGATCCCGTCCGCCTACCGCGCCCGTATTATTGCCATTTTCATGGTGTCGGTGCCGCTGGCAAGCTTCATCGGTTCGCCCCTTTCGGCCTTGCTGATGCAACTCGAAGGGACGATGGGCCTGCACGGATGGCAATGGATGTTCATTTTGGAAGGTTTGCCGACTGTCCTCATGGGACCGATATGCCTGTCATTCCTGACCGACCGGCCGGAGCAGGCGAAATGGCTGACCGCCGAAGAACGTGACTGGCTCTCCGCGCAGATGGAGCGCGAGCGCAACGAAAAGAAGCTGTTTGCCCACCTGTCGCTGTGGAAGCTGTTCCGCAGCAAAGAAGTGCTGGGCATGGCACTGGTCTGTTCGTCCGCATCGGCCGCAGGCACGGTGCTCGGCGTGTGGCAGCCGCAAATGATCAAGTCGTTCGGCTTTACCGTGATGCAGACCGGGCTGCTCAACTCGGTTCCCTACGCCATCGCTGCCTTGTTGATGGTCTGTTGGGGCCGTCATTCCGACCGCAGCGGCGAGCGCCGCTGGCACACCGTCATTCCCCTTGCACTCATTTCGCTTGGCATGCTGTTCACGCTCCTGACGACATCGATTGTGCCCACCATCATCTTGCTGTCTTGCGTGCTGATCGGCGCCTACTCCTTCAAGGGGCCGTTTTGGGCGCTCAGTTCGGGCTGGCTGGCGTCGGGATCGGCGGCGGCTGGACTGGCAGGCATTAACGCGGTGTCCAACCTGATCGGCGGCGGGCTGATGGTCAATGTCTACGGCTGGATCAAAGCGAGCACGGGCAGCTACGCCTTGGCCCTCCTGCCGATCGCCGCGCTGGCACTGGTCAGCATCACGATCTTGCTGTGCCTGAGCCGCAGTGCCGGCAAGGCAGCACGCGCGGCAACAGTCAAGGCCGTGGCATAAGCGAAAAGATCGACTGATCGCGGCCGCGGGCAGTGACGGCCCGCGGCGACGCCGGCACACACCACCTTCTTTTTTCAATCCGCGGAACGGCGGAGGGATCCGTGCGGCCTCCGCACGGCAATTGAAGCAGAAATTTCCATAAAAACTACTCAAGGAACTGCAAGATGAAGATGAACTATTCGATGATGGCGCTGTGCTGCATGGCTACGGCAACGGCATATGCGCAGTCCAACGTGACCGAGTATGGCTCGATCGACGCCGGCCTGCGCTATCAGACCAATGTCGATGCGGCCGGTCGCGGCATGCTGTCTATGGGCACGGGTAGCTATTACTCCAACCGCCTGGGCTTTCGCGGCGTGGAAGATCTCGGCGGCGGCCTGAAGGCGCGCTTCCAGCTCGAGAGCGGCTTCTCCAGCAAGACCGGGGCGCTGGACAACACCAACAACGTGCTGTTCAACCGGACGGCGGCGATCGGCGTGGGCGGCGACTGGGGCGGCATCGACGTCGGCCGCCAATACACCATCGGCTTCAAGACCGAAAAGTTTCTCGACCCGTTCGATCATCACTACACCGGCATCGTGCCGCTGTCGTCGGGCGCAGGCACCACGTTGCCGGCCGCGGCGACTGCCGCGGGCCTGGGCGCGTCCTCGTCTTCCGGAACGCGCTTCAATAACGACGTTCAATACGCCGGTACCTTCGGCCCGGTGACGGCGCGCGCCGAGTACGCGCTGGGCGAGGTCGCGGGCGACGCCAGCAAGGGATCGGCACGGGCGGTCGGTGCGAGCTACACCGGTTCGACGCTGCTGCTGGCCGGCGCTTACACGCAGAAGGAAACGGTGGCCGGTTTGACCAACAAGGCGTTCCTCGCCGGCGGCGGATTCAAGCTGCAGGCGGCAACTTTCAAGGTGGCGCAGTCGCGCGAGCGCCAATCGACTGCGGCGGCTGGCGACTATCGCAACAAGACCACTTGGGCGGGCGTGAGCTATGCGTTCACACCGGCGGTGGAAGCCACGCTGGCTGCCTACCGTTCGAATTTCGCCAGCTTGGCCAGCACCGGCAGGCGCGATTTGCTGCTGCTGGGGGCCACTTACACCTTCTCCCAGCGCACCAACCTGTACGCGGAAGTGGATCTGAACCGTTATGAAGGCGCCCTGATTCCCTCGACAAAACAGACGCGCCAGCGCGGCATTTCGGCCGGTATCAATCACCTGTTTTAAGAGGCTGACATCCTGGTGCGTATCGATGTTCCGGACGATATCTGGGGTGCAGGCGAAAATCACCCCGGGTTCGGCAATTTGTCTACGATCACCGTGTTTAAGTGTCTTCGAGCTGAGTTGGTTCCGATATCGGTTTCAATATCGAAGTCATAAAAAAAGTTATTGGCTTGGTAGAAATTTAAGCAGTACATTTTCATGGGTGACCAAAAAATGTTACCGCAACCATTTTTGGATCCGTTACCATGATGACTAACATAAAAACACGCCCCTAAAATCGGGCACCCAGGAGACACGATGAAGAAATTTGGCCTTGCAGCGCTTGCGCTGTCGCTGATGCACATGGGCGCCGGATCCGCACTGGCGCAGAACGACAAGATGACGCCGATCGCCACGCCGGCGCAGCCCGCCGCGATCACGCTGGACACGGGAACGCTGCCCGGCGCGACCGCGCCGGAAGCCTGGCACCGTCAATACAACAGCGTGTTCGCCCGCAACGTCACGGTCGCCACGCTGACGCCGTTCCTGCCGTCCGCCGCCAAGGCCACCGGCGCCGCGGTGATCGTTGCGCCGGGCGGCGGTTTCCGCACGCTGTCGATGGAAAACGAAGGATGGCAGGTCGCCCAGGCGCTGGCCGGGAAGGGCGTGGCGGCCTTCGTGCTGAAATACCGTCTGAACCAGACCCCGCAGGACATGGCCGGCTTCGAACGCTCGATGGCGGAAATGTTCTCCGCAACGGCCAAGCGGCCGCCCGTGCCGCAGGACCCGGCCACCGCCTATGCGCCGCAGGTCGCCGACGCCCGCGCCGCCTTTGCCCTGGTCCGCGCCCGCGCCAAGGAGTGGCATATCGACGCCGACCGCGTCGGCATGCTTGGCTTCTCGGCCGGCGCCATGCTGACCATGTCGACCGCGCTGTACGGACAGGATGCCAAGCCGGCCTTCATCGGCAACATCTACGGTCCGCTGTCGGCGGTGACCGTGCCGGCGGACGCGCCGCCGTTGTTTGTCGCGCTGGCGGCGGACGATCCGTTTTTCGGTAACGGCGGCTATGGCCTGATCGACAGCTGGCGCGGCGCCAAGCGCCCGGTGGAGTTCCACCTGTTCGAGCAAGGCGGCCACGGTTTCGGCATGTATCCCAAGACCACCACCAGCACCGGATGGTTCGATGGCTACGTGCGCTGGCTGGGCATGCACGGCTACCTCCAGCCCAAGCGCTAGCGGATGTCGGTGACAATCTCAATTAAAACTGTTAGCGCTAGCAGCGCGGCGGCACCCTAATTCTCGATCAAAATAGCCACCTGTGGCTAAACGGCAACCTTAAAAACGCAATTCGGTGAGATGATTTGGTAACGCTAACATTTTTGCGGAGGGAATTCACACAAAAAAAGCAGTTCAGAAGCACAGTCGCACCGGCTCACACAGGACGAAGCCGCTCATTAAAATAAGAGGAGATAACCATGAAAACACCATTTCAGCGCACCATGATCAACCTTGCAGTGGCTAGCGCCTGCGGCATCCTGTCGATGCCCGGCCACGCCCAGCAAGTACCGGCCGACGCGGTTAAACCGGCCGGCGCCACCCCGGCCGCGCCGGAGCCCGAGGAGGTGAAAACCGTCGTCGTGTCCGGTTCGCGCATCGCCGCGCGCGGCTTCTCGCAGCCGACGCCCACCACGAGCCTGTCGTCCGCCGACCTCGACAAGGCGGCCAAACCGAATATTTTCGAATCGCTGATCGAACTGCCGGCGCTGCAGGGCAGCACCGGCCGCACCACGAACACCTTCAGCACCTCCAGCGGCATCCAGGGCCTGAGCTCGCTGAGCCTGCGCGGCCTGGGCACGCTGCGCACCCTGACCCTGCTCGACGGCCAGCGCGTGGTCGGCGCCAACGTCACCGGCGTGACCGACGTCAGCCAATTCCCGCAACTGCTGGTCAAGCGCGTCGACGTGGTCACCGGCGGCGCCTCGGCGTCCTACGGTTCGGATGCGATCGGCGGCGTGGTCAACTTCATCACCGACAAGAAATTCAACGGCTTCAAGGCCAACGTGGCCGGCGGCGAGACCCAGTACCACGACGACAAGAGCGGCACGCTGCAGGCCGCCTGGGGCAAGGGCTTCATGGACGACCGCCTGCACGTGACCGTCAGCGGCGAATTCACCAAGCAAAACGGCATCGATTCGCCAGGCTTCGGCCAGGTGGGCGCGGGCGGCCGCGACTGGTACAACAATCCCGCCCTGCAGGAATCGACCAAGGATATGCAGGCCGCCGGCGCGCCGCGCTTCAAGAGCATCATCAACGCCCAGCACATCCAGTACGCCAAATACGGCCTGATCACCAACGGCCCGCTGAAAGGCACGGCGTTCGGCCCCGGCGGCACGCCCTACGCGTTCCAGTACGGCACCGATTGCGTCGGCAACTTCTGCATCGGCGGCGACCGTGACGGCAGCGTCGGCGCCGGCACCAACCTGGCGATGAACTTCAAGCGCGAAGTCGCCTACAGCCGCGTGTCGTGGGACCTCGATGCGGACAATGAAATCTACGTCACCGGCAACTGGGCGCAGGTCACCTCCGTGTTCTCGCCGAATCCAGGGGCGGCCAAGCAGGGCAACCTGTCCATCCGCTGCGACAACGCCTACCTGCCGGCTTCGGTCGCCGCCGGTTGCGCTTCCGGCTACCCCACCGGCGCCATGTCGGTCGGCACCGCGAACGCCGAGTTCCCGTCCAACATCAACGTGCATCCGACGCGCACCCAGCGCCGCGTGGTGGTCGGCGCCGACGGCAAGTTTACGATGTTCGGCAAGGAATGGTCGTACGACGCGTACGCCGAGCACGGCGAGAACAAGACCGTGATCCAGGTGAAGGACATCACGCTCAATCCGCACTACAACTTCGCCATCGACGCGGTCAAGGACCCGGCCACCGGCCAGATCGTCTGCCGCAGCGTCACCGCCCGCGCCGCCGGCTGCCAGCCGATCAACATCTTCGGCAATGTCCCGATCAACATGGCGGGATGGAATTACATCGCACCGGTCAACGGCCCAATGCAGCACACGGATTCGACGCAAAATGTTGTTAGCGCTAACATCAATGGCGAGCTGGCACAGGGTTGGGCCGGCCCGATCTCGGTGGCGTTCGGCGCCGAATGGCGGCGCGAGGATTACTCGGTGTTCGGCGACCCTTACGGCGCCGGCGTGGCGGTCGAGTCGCCTTACAGCCCCAACTATCCGGCCGATCCGACCTTGTCCGTCACCGGCGACAACTGGTTCGCGGGGAACTACCACAACGGCAAGGGCGCGTTCAACGTCAAGGAAGCCTATGTCGAATTCAACATCCCGTTCCTGAAGTCGGCCACCCTGGGCGAAGCCAACCTGAACATCGCCGACCGCGAGGAGAAATACAGCACGGCCGGCAAGGCCCGCGCCTGGAAGCTGGGCGCCACCTGGCAGACCCCGGTCGACGGCCTGCGCCTGCGCGCGGTCAGCTCGAAGGACGTGCGCGCGCCCAACCTGTCCGAGCTGTACGCCGCGATGACGGTCACCAACCAGGCGGTCAACAACAGCCAGGGTTCGTCGGTCCAGATCCAGCAGCGCAACGTCGGCAACCCGGCGCTCAAGACCGAAGACGCGCGCAACAATTCCTTCGGCCTGGTGCTGAGCCAGCCAAGCTGGGCGCGCAACTTCAACTTCTCGGTCGACTACTACGACATCAAGGTGCAGAACGTGATCAGCTCGCTGAATCCGCAGCAGGAGGTCGACCTGTGCTACGGCGGCAACCAGGCGGTCTGCTCGGCGGTCTCGATCAACGGGCCGGCGGGCACCAACTATGTGCTGGCGCAGAGCTTCAACTTCGCCTCGCTGCATACGCGCGGCGTCGACTTCGAGATGGCTTACCGCAAGAACATGGGCGACTTCGGCCTGCCCGGCACCGTCACGCTGCGCGGCCTGGCGTCGCGGATGATCCACTCGATCTCCGATCCGGGCGTGCCGGGCACGACGCCGATCGAAGGCGCGGGCGCGATGACCGGCCCCACGCCGAAGTGGAAAGGGCTGGTGTCGCAGTCGTGGGATGGGCTGATGGCCGGCAAGCTTGGCCTGACCCTGAGCGAGCGCTGGATAGGCGCCGGCGTATTCAACAATGAATACATCGAGTGCCGGACCAATTGCCCGCTGCCGACCGCGGCGCATCCGACCATCTTCGACAACCACATGCCGGGCGCGGTCTATGTCGACCTTGGCGGCAACTACAGCTTCTCGAAACAGGTGACGGGCTACTTCAAGGTCGACAACCTGGCGGACCGCGCGCCGGTGATGGTGCCGCAGACCAATCTGAGCCTTGGCCTCAATCCTGCGGTCTATGACTCGGTCGGCCGTACCTACCGCGTCGGTGTCCGCATGAACTTCTAAGGGGGCGCCAGCCGTGTGGAGTTTATTTTCCGTACTGCTGGCGGTCGGCCTGCTGACCATCATGATCGCCTGGGGCAAGGTTCAACCGCTCCTGGCGTTCGTGGTGGCAGCCATGGTCGCCGCCCTGATGCTGGGCATGCCGCTGGCGAAGATTCCCGGCGCCATCGAGAAGGGCATCGGCGATTTGCTCGGTTCGCTGGTGGTGGTCATCTGCCTTGGGGCCGTGTTCGGCAAGCTGATCGCCGACAGCGGCGCCGCCCGGCGCATCGCCGTCAGCCTGATCGACACGCTGGGTCCGCACCGGATGCCGGTCGCCATGACCGTCACCGGCTTCGTGGTCGGCATGCCGCTGTACTACAACGTCGGCTTCGTGCTGATGGTCCCGCTGATCTTCTCGCTGGTGTTCCAGTCGGGCCGGCCGGCGGTGGCGCTCGGCATGCCCTTGCTGGCCGGCCTGTCGATCGCCCACGGCTTCCTGCCGCCGCACCCGTCGCCCACCGCGCTGGTGGCGGCGGTGCACGCGGACATGGGTAAGACGCTGCTGTACGGCTTGCTGGTGGCGATTCCGACGCTGATCATCGCCGGTCCGGTCTTCGCCATGACGCTGAAGAACATCCGCGCCCAGCCGGCCGCGATTTTCAACGCCGAGCCGAAGCCCGATCACGAACTGCCGGGCACCTTCGCCAGCTTCTTCACGGCGCTGCTGCCGGTGGCGTTGCTGGGCGCGCTGACCCTGACCACCTTGCTGCGTCCCGAACTGACCCAGCCGCTGGCGTTCTTCTCCAACCCCACGGTGGTGATGCTGGCGTCGTACGCGGTGGCCATCTACACGCTCGGTCTCGGCCGTGGCCAGACGCTGCCGCAGGTGATGGGCTCGGCCCAGGAAGCGCTGCGCGAGATCGCGCCTATCCTGCTGATCATCGCCGGCGCGGGCGGGCTGAAGCAGGTGATGACCGAGTCCGGCGTCAGCGCCCAGCTCGGCGCCCAGCTGGCCAGCCTGCCGGTGCCGCCGCTGCTGCTGGGCTGGGCGGTGGCGACGCTGATCCGCGTGTGCCTCGGTTCTGCCACCGTCGCCGGCGTGACCGCTGCCGGCGTGGTCGGGCCGCTGGTGGAATCGTCGGGCGTCAATCCCAACCTGATGGTGCTGGCCGTCGGCGCCGGCAGCCTGATGTTCAGCCACGTGAACGATTCCGCCTTCTGGATGTTCAAGGAGTATTTCGGCCTGTCGCTGAAGGACACCTTCCGCTCATGGACGATGATGGAAACGCTGGTCGGCAGCTTCGGCATTGTTTTCGTCCTGCTGTTGTCGCTGTTCGTTTAGAACAATCAAGGAGACTCATTTGAAACACCGATTCATTTTAGTATCGGCGCTGATGCTGGCCGTCCATGCGGCCCACGCTGCGGCGGCGCCGGCTTCCATTTCCGCCTACCAGAGCATGCCGGACGACCCGCGCGCCGTGGTGGTGCGCGCCAAGGGCGACGGCATCGCCGACGACAGCGACGCCCTGCAGCAGGCGATCGACGCCGCCGCGAACAAGGGCGCGGGCGGCGTGGTGTTCCTGCCGCCGGGCCGCTACCGCATCAGCCGCAGCATCCTGATACCGATCGCGGTGCGCGTCTACGGCGTCGGCAAGACCCGGCCCGTGCTGGTGCTGGGCGCGAACACGCCGGGCTTCCAGAAGGGCGTGGCCAACATGGTGATCTTCACCGGCACCGACACCTACAATATCGGCGCGGTGGCGATGCCGGTGCCAAGCGCGGTGCCGTTCAGCACCGAGCCGGGGAAGGCCGTGCGCGACGCCAACTCCTCGACCTTTTATTCGGTGCTGTCCAACGTCGACTTCGAGGTCGGCGACGGCAATCCCGCAGCCAGCGGCGTGCGCATGCATACGGCCCAGCACTCGAACCTGTCGCACATCGACTTCCACATGGGCTCGGGCCTGGCCGGCGTCTACCAGGTCGGCAATATCGCCTACAACCTGCGCTTCTTCGGCGGCCGCTACGGCATCCTGGCCGAGAAGACCTCGCCGGCCTGGCAGTTCACCTTGCTGGACTCGACCTTCGACGGCCAGCGCGACGCCGCCATCCGCGAACACGAAGCCGGCCTGACGCTGGCCAACACCGAGATCCGCAACACGCCGGTCGGCATCGAGATCGACCGCGGCTATGGCGACTGGCTGTGGGGCCATGACGTGCGCTTCGAGAACGTGTCCAAGGCGGCCCTCGTCATCAGCAACGAGAACAATGTCTATACCCAGGTCGGCTTCGAGCGCGTCAGCGCGCGCAAGGTGCCGGTCTTCGCGCGCTTCCGCGACAGCGGCAAGCAGCTCGAAGGGACGGGGCGCAACTACCAGGTCGCCGAATTCAACCACGGCCTGAAGCTGCCGGGCCTGGGCGAGCCCGGCCAGTTCGACACCAACTACCGCACCACGGCGCTGCCGGCCGGCAGTGCGACGAACAGCGACACCGCCCGGGTGCTGCGCGCGCTGCCGCCGACCGCCGACTGGGCCAGCGTGCGCAGCTTCGGCGCCAAGGGCGACGGCGTCACCGACGACACGGCCGCGATCCAGAAGGCGATCGACAGCCGCCGCGTGGTCTACCTGCCGCTGGGCTTTTACGCGGTCAACGACACCATCCGCCTCAAGCCGGACACGGTGCTGATCGCGCTGCATCCGGGCCTGACCCGGCTGGTGCTGCCGAACGGTTCGCCGCTGTATCAGGGAGCCGACACGCCCAAGGCGCTGCTCGAGAGCGCGCGCGGCGGCGACGCCGTCGTGACCGGGCTCGGCCTGGCCACCGGCGAAGTCAATCCGCGCGCGGTGGCGCTGCTGTGGCGCGCCGGCGAGCACTCGCTGGTGGACGACATCCGCATCCAGTGGGGCTATGGCTCGCCGACCGATCCGTACAAGAAGAACGACCGGTTCGACACCTCGGCCTGGTGGGATCGCCAGTACCCGAGCATCTGGGTGACGGACGGCGGCGGCGGCACTTTCACCGGCGTCTGGTCGCCGGCCGGCCATGCGCAGGCCGCTTTCCATGTGACCAACACCAAAACGCCGGGCCGCGTGTACGAGCTCTCGGCCGAACACCACATCCGCAACGAGATAGTGCTGGACGGCGTCGAGAACTGGTCGTTCTACGCGCCGCAGACCGAGGAGGAGGTGCGCGACGGCGCCGACTCGGTGTCGCTCGACATCCGCAACTCGAAGCACATCCTGCTGGCCAACTATCACGCCTACCGCGTGACCCGTTCGATGAAGCCGGCGCCGACCGCCGTCAAGCTGACCAATTCGAGCGACATCCGCTTCCGCAACCTCGCCGTCAACGGCGAGAGCGGCTTCCCCACCTGCGACGAGCAGGGTTGCGTCGCCGATGTGCGCGCTTCCAAGTACCCGTACGAAAACGCGATCACGGATGTGACCAACCGGCTCGAAGTACGCGAACGCATGTTCTCGGTGCTCGACTACAGCGGCAAGCAGAGCACCGCGCCCGCCGCGCCGTCGGCGGCCAAAGTGGACAAGCTGGAAGACGGCTTCTACTCGATCGCCGGCGCCGCCGTGGATTCGAAGGGCAGGCTGTACTTCATCGACCGCCACTTCCAGCGCATCTTCAGCTACGCCCAGGGCGAAGGGCTGAAGACGGTGAGCGACTTCGTGCTCGATCCGGTCAACCTGGCGGTGGACGGCAGCGACAACCTGATGGTGCTGTCCTCCAGCGGCAAGGAGGGCAGCGTGTACGCGCTCAAGCCGGGCGTGCCCGGCGCGCCGGTCTCGTTCATCAAGCCGACGCCGCGCGCTGTCCACGCCAACACCAGTGCCAGCGCCCGCATCGCGCTGCCGGTCAACTACTGGTCCAACGGCGAATTCCAGGACCAGCTGAACCTCGACACCTACGAGTTCACCACGCTGGCCGAGATGTTTGCCCGCGACGCGGCGGTGCCGAAGACGCGCGAATACGTGTCGCCCGACGGCAGCCTGGTGCTGCCGGCGTTCCGGGTCACCCGCCATGGTTCGCTTGACCACCTCGGCTACCGCTGGTCGGACACACTCGACACCCACGGCTTCGTCTACGCGCAGCCTGGCCAGCGCGTGGTGTTCGCCAACAGCTCGCGCAACCTCACGTTCAGCGGCCTGGTGGGTGAGGGCGGCGCGATCACCGACCTCAAGCAAGTTGCCGATCGCGGCGGCGAAAGCGTGGCGGTGGGGCCGGACGGCAAGGTGTACGTGGCCAACGGCCAGGTCTTCATCTATGGCTCAGACGGCAAGCAGAGCGGTCGGATCGACGTGCCCGCGCGTCCGCTGCAGCTGATCTTCGGCGGTGCGGACCGCCGCACGCTGTTCATCCTGACGCATCACGCGCTGTATTCGACCAGGATTTGAGTTGTTGTAGTTGTAGCTCTCCCGGCCTCCCAGAGTTGTGGGTCGCGCTGACCAACACGGTCGCGCGATCCGGGACGGCCGTGCGGGCCTATCTGACACGGACCTAGAAGACATCGGCCCGCTATTGTCAGCATTTGTCGCCATCTCCTCCCACGGCAAGAAACTCATCGAAGACGTCATCGTATCGGCACGCGGACAGTTCCCCGACGTGGAATAGCTGATATCTCCCTTTGAGGCTTCCTTGCGGCATGATCGCCTCCTACACTCGTTGCACTGGTTCGGACAATTCGAATCAGCTAATACAGCGGTCACGGGCCATTTTCCTTGCGCACTGTACTGCTATTTTTCGATACGACCCAAAGGGA
This sequence comes from Duganella sp. Dugasp56, assembly GCF_047304105.1. Taxonomy (NCBI): domain Bacteria; kingdom Pseudomonadati; phylum Pseudomonadota; class Betaproteobacteria; order Burkholderiales; family Oxalobacteraceae; genus Duganella; species Duganella sp. Dugasp56. The sequence goes on along the minus strand of NZ_JBGLYQ010000043.1, from coordinate 47,598 downwards.
ACTGTGATGCCGATTTTCTTGAATGAGGTGTGGCTCGGCGACTTGACTCCAGCATTGATGGACGAGGCCGTGACTTTTTTTGGCAACCTCAGCGTGGGATCCAAGCCGGACAACCTGCCTGACGACTTGCGCATGCTTGCCGGCCCGTGGCTCTCCGCCGAGGAGGCCAAGGTGATGTTTATTTTTGAGATCAACGATCCCTCGACCATGTTCGACGCGTATGCCGAGCGCATGGTGAGCGGCTTGTTCGCCCGCAGGAAGCTGACCTTGCTGTCCAACTGGAACAGCGTGAAAGACTACGCCGATCGCGTGAACGCGCCCTGAGCCGGTCGACGCCCGCAGCGCCTGCAACCCGGCTCGAGTGTATCGGGTCAATTTTAGAGGGATACTGAAATGCCAATTTTTTTCAATGAGGTGTGGCTGAAGGACATGAGCCCGCCGGTCATGCGCGGCGTGGTCGACTTTCTCGACAAGCTGCGCAACGGAGTCAAACCGCACAATCTGCCGGACGACCTGAAGCTGCTGGCCGGGCCGTGGCTGTCCAACGAGGAGGCGAAGGTCTATTTCATCTTCGAGATCGACGATCCGACCAAGACCTTCGAAGCATTTGCCGAGCGGGTGGCCTCGGGCTTGTTCCTGCGGCGTAAGTTGACCCTGGTGCAGAACTGGGACGGGGCGAGGGAATTTTCTGCTTTCCTGGCCCGTCAGTCGACGTAGCCGCGGCACGGGCAGCATCAGGCCGCGCCAGCGCGGCCATATAAAAAAACAAACGAAGTTTAACTTCCGGAGACAAGAACATGACAAACGAGACAGGCGTAGCCGTCGCCCCGCAGCCAGGCGCAGGCGGCAGCGGGGATACGATGGGGGATTTTGCCGGGCAGGCGCGCCGGCAAAGCCTGAAGAAGATGGCTGGCCTGGTGGCGGCCGCCGGCGCGGTGTCGGGCCTGTTGCCGCGCCTGGCGTCGGCACGGACGGCACCGCCCGAGTTTTCCTACAAGTGCGGCATCGCGCTCGCGGCCAGCCATCCGACCACGATGGGTTTGCAGGCGGCGTGCGCAGCCATCCTGCGCGAATCGCAAGGACGCCTGTCGATCGAGGTGTTTCCGAACAGTCAGTTGGGCAGCGATACGGACATGATCTCGCAAGTCCGTTCGGGAGCGATCGACTTTGTCAGCACGGCGGGCCTGATCTGGGGCACGCTGGTGCCGGCGGCGTCGATCAGCGGGGTCGGCTTCGCGTTCCCCCATTACGAGGCCGTCTGGAGCGCCATGGACGGCGACCTGGGCGCGCATATTCGCGCGGCCTTCGCCAAGGTGAACCTGTTCCCGCAGACGAAGATCTGGGACCACGGTTTCCGCCATGTGACCAGCAGCAACCGGCAGATCAAGACGCCGCAGGATCTGGCCGGATTCAAGGTCCGCGTGCCGCTCAGCCCGGCATTGACCTCCTTGTTCAAAGCCTTCGGCGCTTCGCCGGCGGGGCTCAATATGAGCGAGGTGTACACGGCGCTGCAGACAAAGATCGTGGACGGCCAGGAAAATCCGCTGACCATCCTCGAGACGCAGAAACTCTACGAGGTGCAGAAGTACTGTTCGCTGACCTCGCACGTCTGGGACGGGTTCTGGCTGGTGTCGAACCTGCGTTCGTGGAATGCCTTGCCCGAGGACTTGCGTAAATTGGCGTCCGGCATTTTTGACGCGCATGCCCTGCGTCAGCGCCAGGCCATCGCCGCGCTCAACGTGCGCCTGGCGGAGGAACTCAAGGTGAAAGGGGTGACGTTCAACCGCCCCGATCTCGCGCCGTTCCGCCAGGTATTGAAAAACGTCGGCTTCTACAGCGAGTGGCAGAAAAAATTCGGCAACGAGGCGTGGGCGAAGCTGGAAAAATATTCGGGCGCCCTGGTCTGAGCGGCGCGTCCGGACACATAACAAAACTGGAGACACAGCATGAGCACAAGCAAACACCAAAAAATCATTTCCAGCCTGCTGGCAACATTGGCGGCGCTGGCGGCGCTATGCGGCTGCAACGCGGCCGTGGCGCAGGACTTGAAGGGCAAGTACGTCAAGACGTCCACCGGCTACCTGATGGTGCTGCGCAACGGCGACAATGTGATCGCCAACCTGGAGCGCCTGGCGATCGAGGAAAAAATCCCCACCGCCAGCTTCATGGGCATCGGCTTCATGCGCGAGGCCACCTTCGGCTTCTACGATTTCAGCCGCAAGGCCTTCGATCCCAAGACCTTCCGCAACGTGGAAGTGGCCAGCCTGACCGGCACCATCGCCTGGAAGGGCGACAAGCCGTCGATCCATGCCCACGGCCTGGTCACCGACGCCAGCTTTGCCGGCAGCGGCGGCCACCTGCTGGACCTGACCGTGGGCACCGGCTCGTCGGAAATCACGATCATCGTGCATTCGGAGCGCTTTGAGCGCTTCGTCGATCCCGCCATCGGCGCCAACGTCCTTGGCCTGCCCGGCCATCAATGATGGCCGCGGTCCCACACGCCACGATGAGGTCCGGCCATGCACCGAACGATACTCCCGACGCGGAGGCCGCTGTGAACACGTCGACACTGGCCACTGTGAACTATGACGGCCATTTGCCCGCCATCGGCTTCGCCAAATGGGTCGCCAGGGCCGACAGGGGGCTCGGCTTCGTCACCGAAGTGCCAGCCGCCTTGCTGGTGCTGGCGGAGATTTTCATCCTGCTGGCCGCCGTCGTCAGCCGCTACGTGTTTCATCAGCCGCTGATCTGGTCGGACGAACTGGCCTCTGTGCTGTTCATCTGGCTGGCCATGCTGGGCGCCGTGGTGGCCTTGCGGCGTGGCAGCCACATGCGCATGACGGCGCTGGTCGACATCGCCTCGCCCGCGCTGCGCAAGTTCCTCGACCTGTTCGCCATCGTGGCCGCGCTGGCGTATTTGCTGATGATCGCCGTGCCGGCCTATGACTTCGCGGTCGAGGAGATGATGATCACGCTGCCGGCGCTGGATATCTCCAACGTCTGGCGCGCCTCGGCCTTGCCGGCGGGGGTGACGTTGCTGATCGCCGTCTCCGTGGTGGGCTTGCTGGGCCATCTGCGCGACTGGCGCTGTCTGCTGGCGGCCTTTGCCGTCGTCGGCGCGATCGCCGGCGGCCTCTGGGTCTGCCAGCCTTTGCTCAAGCAACTTGGCAACCTCAACCTGCTGATCTTTTTCGTCGGCATAGTCGGTTCGCTGGTGTTCGGCGGGGTGCCGATCGCCTTCGCGTTCGGCCTGGCCACCTTCGGCTATCTGGCCCTGACCACGTCGACGCCGACCATCGTTATCGTCGGACGCATGGACGAGGGGATGACCCATCAGATCCTGTTGGCGGTGCCGCTGTTCGTCTTCCTGGGCTTGCTGATCGAGATGACGTCGATGGCCAAGGCCATGGTGCAATTCCTGGCCAGCCTGCTGGGCCATGTGCGCGGCGGCCTGTCGTACGTACTGATCGGAGCGATGTACCTGGTCTCGGGCATCTCGGGGTCGAAGGCCGCCGACATGGCCGCCGTGGCGCCGGTCCTGTTTCCGGAAATGCGCGAACGTGGCGCCGACGACGGCGAGATGCTGGCGCTGTTGGCGGCCTCGGGCGCGCAGACCGAGACCATTCCGCCCAGCCTGGTGTTGATCACGATCGGCTCGGTGACCGGGATATCGATCGCCGACCTGTTCACCGGCGGTTTGCTGCCGGGGCTGGTGCTGGCGGTGTTGCTGGGGTTGGTCGTGTGGTGGCGCTGCCGCGCCGAGGCCATCGCCGCCGACGGGCGCATCCTGTGGCGCGAGGTGGGCAAGTTGCTGGTGGTCGCCTCGCCCGCGCTGGCGCTGCCCTTTGTCATCCGCGCCGCCGTCATCGAGGGCATAGCCACCGCCACCGAGGTGTCGACCATCGGGATCGCCTATTCGCTGCTGATCGGACTGTTCGTCTACCGGCGCTTCGACTGGCGCAGGGCGGCGCGCGGCCTGGTCGACACGGCGGCCTTGTCCGGCGCCATCCTGCTGATCATCGGCGCGGCCACGGGCATGGCCTGGTCGCTGACGCAGTCGGGCTTTTCGCGCCAACTGGCGACGACGATGATGCATTTGCCAGGCGGCACGCTCGGCTTCCTCGGTGTCTCCATCGTGGCCTTCATCGTGCTCGGCAGCGTGCTGGAAGGCATACCCGCCATCGTGCTGTTCGGCCCCTTGCTGTTCCCGATCGCCAAGCAGCTCGGCGTGCACGACGTGCACTACGCCATGGTGGTCGTGCTGGCCATGGGCATCGGCCTGTTCGCGCCGCCGTTCGGTGTCGGCTACTACGCGGCTTGCGCCATCAGCCGCATCAGTCCGAGCCGGGGCTTGCGGCCGATCATGGGGTATATCGTCGCTTTGCTCGTTGGCACCATTCTGGTGGCCTTGGTCCCATGGATCTCGATCGGATTCCTGACGAAATAACCCGCCGCCGCAGCGCCGCGGCGCTGCCATTCATTCCCGCATGAAAAAGGACGGATTCGGTTCCGAGGGACGCTTGCATTCTTAACTATGAGGAACATCATGAAATTCACCAGTTATATCAACTATGCCGCCGCGCCGGCGCTCATCACCGCATCGCGCGCGCAGCACCGCGCTTATCTGGCCACCTTGTTTGAAGAGCGCAAGTTGTTGCTTGCCGGTCCCTTCAGCGACGACAGCGGCGCCATGTTGGTGTTCGAAGCGGAGCACGAGCGGCAGGTGCGGGACTGGATCGAGGCCGATCCCTTTTTTGTCGCGGGCATCTTCGTCGACATCGATACCCGGCCCTGGAAGTCGGTGTTCGCCAACGTCGACGCCTTGCGCGTCCCGGCCTAGGCCAAGGCATCCCCCTTTGACGGAAACAATATGGACATCCAAACGAACATACTCGACGACGTCGCCCTGCGCCTGCGCCAGGCGCACAGCAGCGGCGTCGCCATCGCCCCCGTGCGCGAACAATTATCGGCGGGCGGCGTCGAAGCGGCCTATCTGGTGCAGGAGATAAACACCAGGCACGCGCTGGCGCAGGGGCGGCGCCTGGTGGGCCGCAAGATCGGCCTGACGTCGAAATCGGTGCAGCAGCAACTGGGCGTGGACGCGCCGGACTTCGGCATGCTGTTTGCGGACATGGAACTGGCGCCCGGCGAGGAAGTGTCGCTGGGTCGGGTGCTGCAGCCCAAGGTCGAGGCCGAGGTGGCCATCGTTCTCAAGCGTGACCTGAGCCAGCCGGACATGCCGTTCTCGCTGCTGTTGTCGGCGGTCGACTACGTGTTGCCGGCGGTCGAGATTGTCGGCAGCCGCATCCGGGACTGGGACATCTCGCTGCTCGACACCGTCGCCGACAGCGCCTCCTCCGGCCTGTACGCGCTGGGGACGGAGCCGCGCAAGCTGTCCCAGGTCGACCTGCGGCTGTGCGGCATGTTGATGGAGCGGCGGGGCGCGTTGGTGTCGGTCGGCGCCGGCGCCGCCTGCCTGGGGCACCCGCTCAACGCCGCGCTGTGGCTGGCGCGCAAGATGGCCGAGGTGGGGCGTCCGCTGAAGGAAGGCGACGTGATCATGAGCGGGGCGCTGGGGCCGATGGTGACGGTCGCCCCGGGCGACATCATCGACACCACCATCGGCGGCCTGGGCCAGGTCCGGACCATCTTTGCGCGCTGACCCTGGGGCACCGCGCATTCCACCATCCACATTTGCCGGCCTCGACCGGCGCATAGAGGTTTCCCATGTCTACAACTAAATTGAAGGCTGCGATCATTGGCAGCGGAAATATCGGCACCGACCTCATGATCAAGATCATGCGGCACGGGCGGCACATCGAACTGGCCGCGATGGTGGGCATCGATCCGGCGTCCGATGGCCTGGCCCGCGCGGCGCGGCTCGGCGTGGCGATCACCCATGAAGGGGTGCGCGGCCTGGCGCAGTTGCCGGTGTTCGCCGACATCGACATCGTGTTTGACGCCACCAGCGCCGCGACCCACGTCAAGAACGACGCGTTCCTGCGCGAGTTGCGTCCCGACATACGTTTGATCGACCTGACCCCAGCGGCGATCGGTCCGTATTGCATTCCTGTCGTCAACGGCGAGTCCAGTCTGGACCTGCTCAACGTGAATATGGTGACCTGCGGCGGGCAGGCCACCATCCCCATGGTGGCCGCCGTTTCGCGGGTGGTGCCGGTGCAGTACGGCGAAATCGTGGCCAGCATCGCCAGCAAGTCGGCCGGTCCGGGCACACGGGCCAATATCGACGAGTTCACCGAGACCACATCGCGGGCGATCGAGGTGGTGGGCGGGGCGCTCAAGGGCAAGGCGATCATCGTCCTGAATCCGGCCGAACCGCCGCTGATGATGCGCGACACCATCTATACCCTGAGCGCGCTTGCCGACCAGGATGCCATCGCCGACTCGGTCAAGCGCATGGCCGCCGACGTGCAGGAGTATGTGCCCGGCTATCGGCTCAAGCAGCAGGTGCAGTTCGACCGGGTCGAGCAGTTGCGGATGCCGGGCGTCGGCCTGGTCAGCGGCCTCAAGACCACCATCTTCGTCGAAGTGGAAGGGGCCGCGCATTACTTGCCCGCCTACGCCGGCAATCTCGACATCATGACCAGCGCCGCCCTGCGCATCGCGGAGCGGCAGGCCGAGCGCATCGGCGCACAACGCCAGCGCGCCAGTGTCGCCATCTAAGAAAGGAAATCGGATCATGAACAGGAAACTCTATATCTCGGATGTCACCCTGCGCGACGGCAGCCATGCGGTTCGCCACCAGTACAGCGTCGAGCAAGTGAAGCAAATCGCGCAGGCGCTGGACGAGGCCAATGTCGATTCGATCGAAGTGGCCCATGGCGACGGCCTGCAGGGGTCCAGCTTTAATTATGGCTTCGGCGCCCACACCGATCTGGAATGGATCGAGGCGGCGGCTTCGGTGGTCAAGCGTGCCAGGATCGCCACCTTGCTTCTGCCGGGCATCGGCACCGTCCACGATCTGCGCGGCGCGTACGACGCGGGCGCGCGCGTGGTGCGCGTGGCCACGCACTGCACCGAAGCAGATATCGCCAAACAACATGTCGAGTATGCCCGCGCGCTGGGCATGGACGCCGTCGGCTTCCTGATGATGAGCCACATGACGTCGCCGCAACAGCTTGCCGTCCAGGCGAAGCTGCTGGAAAGCTATGGCGCCTCCTGCGTCTACGTGGTCGACTCCGGCGGTTCCTTGAGCATGAACGATGTGCGCGACCGCTTCCGCGCCTTCAAGGACGTGCTCAACGCCGAAACCGAAACAGGCATCCATGCGCACCACAACCTGAGTCTTGGCGTCGCCAACTCGATAGTCGCCGTCGAGGAGGGCTGTGACCGGATCGATGCCAGTCTGGCCGGCATGGGCGCCGGCGCCGGCAATGCACCGCTGGAGGTGTTCATCGCCGCCGCCGAGCGCCTCGGCTGGAACCATGGCTGCGACCTGTTCCGATTGATGGACGCCGCCGACGACATCGTGCGGCCCCTGCAGGACCGCCCGGTGCGCGTCGATCGCGAAACCCTGGCGCTCGGCTACGCGGGAGTGTATTCGAGCTTCCTGCGCCACTCGGAATTGGCGGCGCATAAATACGGACTGAAAACCGTGGACATCCTGGTCGAGCTCGGTCGTCGGCGCATGGTCGGCGGGCAGGAAGACATGATCGTCGATGTCGCGCTGGATCTGCTGAAGCACGCCAAGGCCTGAGGACGCCGGCACGTCGTCTCGGCGTGCGTTGGCGGGCAATAAAAAAAATGCCATGCATATGGCAACACAACAATAAACAAGGGAGACTCGCATGAACAGGAAATTACTTGCACTGGCGGTACTGGGGACGCTGTCGGGCGCCGTGGCGGCACAATCGTCGGTCACGGTGTATGGCGTGCTCGACACGTATTACACGCACGATAGCGGCGGCAATCCCGCCGGCGCCGTCAGCGCGATCGACGGCGGCTTTGCCAGCCTGAACGGCACTCGTCTCGGCTTCAAAGGACGCGAGGACCTGGGCAACGGACTGGCCGCGTTGTTTACGGCAGAAATGGGCTTCGGCGGCGACACCGGGGCCTTGGACGCGAGCGGTAACGGCTTTGGCCGCCAGGCGTTTGTCGGCCTGCAAGGCAGCGCCGGTGTTGTCAAACTCGGCCGCCAATACAATCCCTTGTTCAACGGCGGCGTCAAGTACGACCCTTTTCTCAATGGCCTGGAGGGCGCTTATAGCCGCGTGATATCGCTCGGTGCGGGCAAGCGCCTGAGCAACGCGCTGGTGTATGCGACGCCGGCCAATCTCGGCGGCTTCAATGCCGAGGCGGCGTTTGGCTTTGGGGAAGTGCCCGGAAGCAATGCCCAAGGCCGGGTGCTGGCACTCTCCGTCGGCTATGCGGCCGGTCCATTCAGCACCAGCCTGATACATAACAGCGCCAACAATGTTCCGCTTGCCGGCGCAAGCATGGTCACGACCAGGAATACCGGCCTGGGCGCTTCGTATAGGCTGGGCTGGGGGACACTGTCTGCCTTGTACCAATTCAACCGCAACGACGCCAAACTCGGCGCGCTCGACAACCATGACTTGTTACTGGGGGCCGCGTTGCCGTTCGGCGCCAGCACGGTCATGGTGTCCTATGTCCGGCATAAGAACCATGTCGTCGCCCATGCCGATACCCATCAGGGCGCGCTCGGCTACAGCTATGCGCTTTCCAAGCGCACGACCTTGTATGCCTCGTACGCGCGCATCGCCAACCAGGGCGCGGCCAGTATCGCCACGCCGGGGACGCCGGGGGGCGTCGACAAGCAGTTCAATACGGGGATCAATCACGCGTTCTGACGGAGCGCTTAAGCAGAAGCGACAACTACATGGGGAGTACTGAAATGAACAAACGCTCATTGATACTGGCTGCGGGGATTTTTTTGTCATCGTTCCTGCTGGCGGGGACTGCGATCGCCGAGACCCACGCCAGCAAGGAGGACGCGGTTGCGATGGTGAAGAAGGCGGTCGCCCTCATCAAGAAGAACGGCAGGGAAAAGGCGTTCGCGGTGTTCAACGACCCGCAAGGGGAGTTCGTGGACCGGGAGCTGTACGTGTCCGTGTTCGATTTCGACGGCCTCAATCTGGCGCACGGGGCGAACAAGAAAATCATCGGCAAGAACTTGATGGAATACAGGGACCCGGATGGCAAGTATCCGATCAAGGAGTGTCTGGCGCTCGCGCGGGGAGCGGGCAGCGGCTGGGTGGAATTTAAGTTTCTCAATCCCGTCACCAAGGACATGCAGTCGAAGGTGGCCTACGTGGAACGCTTCGAGGACCTCGGCGTCTGGGTCGGGGCCTATAAATGATGTGCAAGCTGATATAGTTGACGCTCATGACCTTATTTTCGGAGCGTCCTCCATCCTCCCGCCTGGCCCTCAATGCGCCAGAGGCGGGATGGGGTAATAGTGGATGGGCATCGATGGAAATCAAGCAGTTGCAGTTGCTGGCGGAATTGGTCGACACGGGAAGCCTGAGTAAAGTCAGTGCGGCCCGTGGCATCGCGCAGTCCGCACTGAGCAAGCAGATCGCCACGCTCGAGAAGGAATTCGGCGCCAAGCTCTTTTATCGCACCGGCCGCGGCGTCTTGCTCACGGAGTTCGGCCTCGCGATCTTGCCCAGTGTCGAGGCCGTATTGGCGGCGGCGGAGCAGCTGAAAAACGATATCCGGATGCGCGCCAGTGTACCCAGCGGCGTGGTGCGCCTGGCGATGCAGGCCTCGGTCACGCAATTCCTGGTCGGCACCTTGTATGCACGGGTGCGGCGCGATTATCCTGAGATAGAGTTGCAACTGATGGAAGGTTTCTCCGGAAAGATTGAAGACTGGCTGGCCAACGGTCAGGTGGATGTGGCGATCTTTTCGCGCTACGGCGGGCATGGCCTGCGCCTGGATGAAACGCTGACCACCAACGATTTATACCTGATCGGCCCGGTCGGCGACCGCCTGACCTCGCAACAGCACATCCGTTTTGCCGACCTGGCCAACGTGCCGCTGGTCTTGCCCGGCCTTCCCGACGGCCTGCGCATGATGCTGGCGGAATTGGCCAAGAAGCAGGGGGTCGCGCTCAACATCGCGCTGGAGGTCAACTCCCTGACCGCGATGAAGGAGATCGTTGCGAGCGGCCTCGGATATACGATTCTGACGCAGCAAGCGGTGCTGGCCGAAATCAGGCTGCAGCGCTTGCAGACCTGTTTGATCGTTGAGCCCAACCTCAGCCGGACGCTTTTCCTGGCTACCAGCGCGCAGCGGCCTTTTACGTCGGCGGGACGGGCGATCGTCGGCTTGATACGGGACATAGTCGGAGACCGGGAGAATGCCGGCCAGTTGCAAATTGGGCAGACCGGTTAAGGCGCCGACAGCCTGCCGCCTCGCCACGCCCAGTCGGCGCGCCGCTGTTGCAGAGGGCTTCCCCGCAGCGCGTCCGACGTGCCGTCTTCCTCGACGGCGCAAAAATAATTCCGCTGGCGAATACCTGGGATTAGACCTTTGGCGACTTAAGTTGAGCCAATTATGTCTTGGACGGCATTAAGTCGCCGACCTATACTTTGGCGCTGCTGTGGCGCGATGCGGCGCCACCCATCCCACTTTTTTAGGAATCCCGATGAATATCGATTTGACTGGCAAGCTTGCCGTGGTGAGCGGTTCAACCGGCGGCATAGGCCTTGCCATTGCAAGAGGGCTGGCCCAGGCCGGCGCGACGGTGGTTGTGGTGGGGCGTCGACAGGAGGCGGTTGATGAGGCGATGGGGTCGATCAAAAGCACGTTTCCGGCCGCGCGCCTGCGCGGTGTCGCCGCCGACCTGAGTTGCGCGGCGGGCGCCCAGGTCCTGTTCAATGCGGAGCCTGCCGCAGACATCCTGATCAATAACCTTGGCATCTTCAAAGAGATCGACTTCTTCGATGTGCCGGACGGCGAATGGATGCAATTTTATGACGTCAACGTCATCTCGGGCGTGCGCCTGGCGCGGCATTACCTGCCCGGTATGGCGCAGGGCAAGTGGGGGCGGGTGGTCTTTGTGTCTTCGGAGTCGGGCATTGCCATTCCGGCCAACATGATCAACTACGGCGTGACGAAAAGCGCCAACCTGGCAGTCTCCCATGGCTTGGCCAAGCGGATGGCGGGCAGCGGCGTGACGGTCAACGCGGTGTTGCCAGGTCCGACCTTCACGGAGGGCCTGGAAGACATGCTGAAGGATGCCAGCGCGCGGACGGGGCGCAGCGCCCGCGACGAAGCCGACGCTTTCGTCAGGCAGGCCCGGCCCACCTCCATCATCCAGCGCGCGGCCCTGGTCGACGAGGTGGCCAATCTGGTCGTCTATATCTCTTCCACGCAAGCTTCCGCCACAACCGGCGCGGCGCTGCGTGTCGATGGCGGTGTGGTCGACAGCATGGCGATCTGACTTCTATTTCAAAGGAGCTTTACATGAGTATTCCCGCTTTTGGTGTCGGCACCTTCCGGCTGCAAGGCCAGACTGTTATCGACTCGGTGCGTAATGCGCTGGAACTGGGCTACCGCGCGGTCGACACCGCGCAGATCTATGGCAACGAAGCCGCGATCGGTCAAGCGGTCGCGTAATCGGGTGTGGCACGCAAGGAACTGTTCGTCACCACAAAGATTTGGGTTGAAAATTATGCGCACGACAAGTTGATACCGAGCTTGAAGGAGAGCCTGTCCAAACTGGCGCTCGACGACGTCGACCTGACGCTGATTCACTGGCCGGCGCCTGGCAATGGAGTGGCGCTCGAAGAGTATATGGGCGCATTGGCCGAGGCCAAGGCGCAGGGATGGACACGCCAGATCGGCGTGTCCAACTTCAATATTGAAGCGACAAGGCAGGCGATCGCCGTGGTGGGGGCGGGGCAAATCGCGACCAATCAGATCGAGCTGAGTCCGTATCTGCAAAATCGCAAGCTGGTGGCGTTCCTGCGCGAGCAGGGTGTCCATGTGAGCTCGTATATGACGCTGGGCTACGGCAAGGTGCTGCAAGACGAAGTGATCGGTGAGATCGCCAGGCAGCACGCCGCCACGCCAGCCCAGGTCGTTCTGGCCTGGGCCTTGCAACTGGGGTACTCGGTCATCCCTTCGTCGACCAGGCGGGCTAACCTCGCCGGCAATCTGCAGGCCCAACAATTGTGCCTCAGCGAGGGGGATATGGCGCAGATCGCCGGACTGGAGCGCAATGGCCGCGAAGTCAGTCCGGACGGGCTGTCGCCAGTCTGGGATTGAGATTGCATGCGGCTGGAAGGCAGGGAGAGGTGTTCAATCAATCACGTGGAGCCTGCAGAATCCGGCCCAGCGCTTTGGCACGCCGGAGGAGTTCGGCGCATTCTGCGCCTTTCTATGCAGCGTACAGGCCGGCTATATGACGGGGCAAAACCTGCTGCTCGACGGGGGAGCCTATCCGGGGACGTTCTGGACGGCCGCACGGGGCGATTGGCGGCGGCGGAATGCCACAGCGTCTTGCTGCCATCAATAATTGTTAGACAGTAAGTTCACGGGGGTGTACTGTGGAAAATCGATACTGTGATAACCATTGCCATTCTGCCGCATCATGAGATCAAAACAGTCGCGTCGGACATTTTTGCAGAATACCGTCGGCACCTCGGGTGCCATCGCCATCGTCGGCTTGTTGCCTGCCGCGGCGGCGCCGCATTTCATATTGAAATACGCCAGCAGCCTTGCGGACACGCATCCTCTCAATGTGCGCGTCCGCGAGGCTGCCGCATCGATCATGCGCGAAACCAAGGGGCGCGTGGAATTGAAGATGTTCACCAACGGACAGATGGGGGGCGACACCGACATGCTGTCCCAGATACGTGCCGGGGGAATCGATTTCTTTCCGGTTCCCGGCGCCATCCTGTCGACGCTGGTACCCGTGGCGGCCATCGACAGCGTGGGCTTTGCATTGAAAAGCTATGCCCAGGTTTGGGCGGCCATGGACGGTGAGCTGGGGGGCCATATCCGAGGCGCCATCGCGAAAACCGGCCTGGTCGTGATGGAGCGGATCTGGGACAACGGCTTTCGGCAGATCACCAGTTCGTCCAGGGCGATCAAGGTGCCGGCGGACTTGAAGGGCTTCAAGATCCGGGTATTGACCAGCACGCTGTGGACGTCGATGTTCAAGGCGCTGGGCGCGGCGCCGACCAGCATTAATTTCAATGAAGTCTACTCGGCGTTGCAGACGAAGGTGGTCGAGGGACAGGAAAATCCGCTGGCGATTATCAAGGCCAGCCGCTTCAACGAGGTCCAGAAATATTGTTCCCTTAGTTCGCACATATGGAGCGGATTCTGGTTCCTGTCGAACGGAGGAAGCTGGGCCCGCTTGCCGGCGGACGTGCGGGAAATCGTGGCCAGGCATGTCAATGCCGCGGCGCTGGCGCAGCGGCGGGACGTGGCGGCGCTGAATGCCAACCTCGAGACCGAACTGACGGCGCACGGCTTGGCATTTAACCGGCCCGACCCCCACGCATTCCAGACCGCACTGCGCAAGGCCGGGTTCTATGCCGAGTGGCGCGGCAAATACGGTGAAGTGGCTTGGTCGCTGCTGGAGAAATACGCCGGGAAGCTGGCATGACGGTGTCCGCGCCCCCGGACAGCGCGTGCCCCGCCGGCACATCGGATTCGGCTCGGCTTTCCCGGCTGGGGCTTCGGGTGGAACGTCTGATCGCCTGGTGCACCGAGGTGCCGGCGGCGATCCTGCTGGTGGCAGAGGTGCTGCTGCTGATGCTCAATGTCATTTGCCGTTATTTGCTGCATGAACCGCTGAGCTGGACCGATGAACTCAGCTCATTGTTGTTTCTCTGGCTGGCCATGCTGGGCGCGGTCATCGCCTTGCGCAAGGGACAGCACATGTGCCTGACGACGGTGCTGGGCAGCATGCGGCCATCGCGGCGGGCCTTCCTGCACACCTTCGGCGACGTGACCGTGTTCGTGTTTGTGCTGTTGCTGGTGGTGCCCGCCTGGCGGTATGTGGTCGAAGAGCGGGCCATCACGACGCCCGCTCTGGAAATCAGCAACGGCTTCCGGGTTGCCGCTATCGCGGTCGGGGTGAGCTTGATGCTGGCGCTGGCGCTGGTGCGCTTGATGGAACGCGCCCGCTTGGCCGATGTGCTGAAGGCGGCGACGCTGATGGGCATATTGGCCGGACTCATTTATTTCGGCCGCGACCATCTGATCGCATGGGGAAATCTGAACCTGCTCCTGTTCTTCCTGGGGGGCGTCACGGCGCTAGCCTTGCTGGGTATCCCCATCATGGTCGCGTTCGGCCTGTCGACGCTGGCGTATCTGGCGGCTGTCACGGAGGCGCCGCTGATAATCGCGGTCGGCCGCATCGACGCCGGCATGTCCAGCTTGATACTGCTCTCCGTGCCCCTGTTCGTGTTGCTGGGGGGGCTGGTCGAGGCAACCGGGATGGCGGCGGCCATGATACGGCTGCTCAGCACCCTGGTGGGGCACCACCGGGGTGGACTGTCGTATGTCTTGATCGGCGCCATGTATCTGGTGTCGGGTATTTCCGGCTCGAAGGCGGCCGACATGGCGGCGGTGGCGCCGGCCCTGTTTCCGGAAATGAAGCGGCGCGGTGTCGACGAGGGGGAAATGATCGCCTTGCTCAGTTCGACCGGCGCCATGTCGGAGACGGTGCCGCCCAGCCTGGTCTTGATCACCATGGGCGCCGTCACAGGCGTGTCGATCGCCTCGCTCTTTACAGCCGGTTTGTTGCCGGCGGCGCTGGGGGCGTTGGCGCTCGCGGCGGTCGTGTGGAACAGGCAACGAAAAGTGCCAGGTGGCGGCGCCAGGGCGACGCCCGCGCAGACGCGCGCCGCGTTCTGGCACGCGTTGCCCGCGCTGGTCCTGCCGTTCGTGATCCGCGCGGCGGTGGTCAACGGGGTGGCCACGGCGACCGAGGTCGCCACCATCGGCATCGCGTATTCCGCCGTGCTGGGGCAGGCATATTATCGCCAGTTTTCCTGGCGGCGGCTGTACCCCATGCTGGTGGGAACGGCATCGCTCTCCGGCGCCATCCTGATGATCATCGGCTGTGCGACGGCCATGGCCTGGGCGTTGACGCAATCCGGCTTTTCGGAGCAACTCGCCGCGCTGATGGCGGGCGTGCCCGGCGGCGCCGCCGGTTTCATGCTGGTGTCGGTCGTGATGTTCGTGCTGCTGGGGAGTTTTCTCGAGGGCATACCCGCCATCGTCCTGTTCGCGCCGCTGTTTTTCCCGATGGCGCGCCACTTCGGCATTCACGAGGTACATTATGCAATACTGGCCGTGTTCGCCATGGGACTGGGCTTGTTCGCGCCGCCTTTCGGCGTCGGTTTTTATGCCGCATGCGCGATTGGCGAGGTTAGTCCGGAACGGGCCTTGCCGCGCGTCTGGCCCTACCTCGGCGCGCTGTTGCTGGCGTTGCTGCTGGTGGCCCTTATCCCATGGCTGTCGACCGGCTTCTTGCCGACAACACTTTGATTTTCCCCGTCTCACGGATCGCCTCGCGCGAAGCCAAGTACACCTGGATAGTTGAATTGCTGCAGGACCAGTACGTGCTTGGACGGGCGGATCAAGTTTTTGCCGTGAACTTGGGTGAGGCGATTTTTTGTCTCATTTGATTTATACTACCGTCTCAAAGGAGGTAGTCATGTCAAATCCCAAGGCGCTTGAAAAACGAGTTCCAGTCCGTAAGGCGCTGGCAAAAAACACGCCAGCGATTGACACCAACCTGTATCGAATTGATCCGCATGCGCGCATTGCCGCGATACGGAAGGGCATTCCAGCCTCGATGATCGGTGAGCTTTCGTCGACGATGGGGATGAGTAAAGAGCTGCTGCTCGGCAGCCTGGGCCTGTCCCGCGCGACTATCAGCCGCAAGGAAAGGGACGAGACAGCATTATCGAAAGACGAGTCCGAGCGCGTCCTGGGCGTCGCGTCCTTGATCGGCAAAGTGAAAACGATGGTGGAGGAGTCCGGCGATCCGACCGGTTTTGACGCGGCACGTTGGGTCGCGGACTGGCTGACCAAGCCACTGCCGGCGCTTGGTGGAGCAACGCCGGCGAGCTACATGGACACTTTCGAGGGCCAAAGGCTGGTGTCTGAATTGCTGTCCATGAGCCAGAGCGGGGCCTATGCATGACGGTGCCCTTGTGGCGTATTGCCGTCGAGGCGCCAACCTATGCTGCCAACGACCTCAGCGGCGCCGGCGCCAAGATGACGGGTGGGCGTTGGAATAGCATCGGCACGCCGCTCGTCTACAGCGCTACAAGCATTGCCCTGGCGACGATTGAAACGGTCCTGCACATACGCAGTGGCGGCCTGCCATTCAATCGCTTCCTGGTGCGGATTGATGTTCCCGACGCCGTGTGGGGTGCGCGCATCGTGCTCGACCCGCTGCCTGGCGGCTGGGACGCCGTTCCGTCCGGCATGACAAGCCGGATGACGGGCGACGCCTGGGCGGCGTTGAATCGTTCGGCGTTGCTGCTGGTGCCGTCGGTGAGCGTGCCCGATGAATACAATGCGCTGATTAATCCGCAGCATCCGGACGCGACATCCATTACCGCGACAACAATTAAGCGCTGGATTTACGATCCCCGCTTTTTCTCTTGATCACCCTGCTTTCTTGCGGATTCGTTGCTCTCAAAACAGCGACTGCAACTCCAGCCGCTGGCCGCTCAGCGCGCCGTCATAGCCGGGCAGGCCGGCCAGCGTGCTCTTGAACTCGGCGCTCTCCATCACCGCCAGCGCCGCCGCCATCAGCGGTTCGGCCGGCGCCTCGCGCGCGCAGGCGAAGAAGTAGCGCTCGCGTATCACCGGCACGAAATCGAGGTCGAAGCGGCGCGCGGCGGTTTCCACGCCGAAGCTGGCGTCGGCCATGTTGCTGGCCACGTAGGCGGCCACGGCGGCGTGCGTGAACTCGGCGCTGTCGAAGCCGTGGATGGCCTCCGGCCTGATCCCTTTGCCAGCCAGCAGCAGCTCCAGCAGCAGCCGGGTGCCGGAGCCGCGCTGGCGATTGACGAAGCGGATGTCCGGCCGGGCCAGGTCGTCCAGCGCACGGATGTCCTTGGGATTGCCGCGGGCGGCAAAGATGCCCTGCATGCGGTAGGCCAGGTGGATCAGCATGTGGCGCCCGGGATCGAGCCAAGGCAGATATTTGGCCGCCGCCGCCGTCTCCAGTTCGCCGACCGGCAGGTGGAAGCCGGCCAGGTCGCATTCGCCGCGCGCCAGCGCCGCCACCGCCTCCGTGCTGCTGCGGTATTGCAGGTCGACCATCACGCCTTGCTGCTCCAGCTGCTTGACCAGTGCCGCCACCGCAAAGCCGTGCGACGCGGTCAGGCGCAATGTCGGCGGACGCTCGGCCAGCAGGCTGGCCAGCTCCTGCTGCAGTTCCGAGGCCAGGCTGTCCAGCAGCGGCGTCAGGCGGGCGCTGATGCGTTTGTCGGCCCAGATCAGCTTGTCCGCCAGCGGGGACAGCACCGTGCCTTGTCCGCGCGACTTGACCACCAGTTCGGCGCCGAACTGCTCGTTGAACTCGCGCAGCAGCCCCCACGCATGGCGGTAGGAAATGCCGCACGCCGTCGCGGCCTGGCTGATGCTGCCCAGGCTGCGCACCGACGCCAGTAAATTAAGCAGCACCGGCAGCGCCACCGTGCGGCCATCGGGCTGCCGCAGGATCCAGTCCGGCTGTATCTCGACTTTGAACATTATGCAAAATCCTTCATATTGCGCCGTTGTTTTTACAGTGCTAGCCTAGCGTCATGCATGAATATTAACCGAGATATATGTTATGCAGAACATATATCGGCGGACGGCAAACATTAAAAAGAACGGAGAGCACCATGCAGCAGCGTACACCCCAGGCCGACGAGGTCGCCCAGGCAAACGCCATCCTCGCCGCCAGCAGCGGCGCGCAAGACCAGCTGCTGCCGGTTTTGCACGCGATCCAGGATGCGATCGGCTATATCCCGCCCGACAGGGTGGTCGACATCGCGTCGGCGTTCAACCTGTCGCGCGCCGAAGTGCATGGCGTGATCACCTTCTACCATTATTTCCGCACTTCGCCGCCGGCGCGGCAGGTGGTGCAGATCTGCCGCGCCGAGGCGTGCCAGAGCATGGGCGGCGACGCGCTGCTGGCGCATGCCGAGCAGGCGCTGGGCTGCAAGCTGCACGCGCACAGCCATGACGGCCAATTCGCGCTGGAGCCGGTCTACTGCCTGGGGCAGTGCGCCACCGCGCCGTCGCTGATGATCAACGAAGCCTTGCACGCGCGCGTCACGCCGGCCCGCTTCGATGCCCTGCTGGCCAAGGTCAAGGAGGCAGCATGAGCATCCGCATCTACATTCCAGGCGACTCGACCGCGCTGGCGCTGGGCGCCGACGACGTGGTGGCCGCAATCGCCGCCGAAGCGGCGCGGCGCGGCGTCGAGCTCGACATCGTGCGCAACGGCACGCGCGGCCTGCTGTGGCTGGAGCCGCTGGTGGAAGTCGACACTGCGGCCGGCCGCATCGGCTACGGCCCGGTCGACGCAGCCGATGTGGTCGCGCTATTCGACGCCGGCTTCCATCTCGGCCAAAGCAGCCATCCGCTGGCACTGGGCCTGGTCGAACAGATTCCTTATTTGGCCAAGCAAAGCCGCCTGACCTTCGCCCGCGCCGGCGTCACCGATCCGCTGTCGCTGGCCGACTACGAAGCGCATGACGGCTACAAAGGCTTGCGCAACGCGCTGGCGATGGAGCCGTCCGCCATCGTCGCCGCCGTGACGGCGTCCGGCCTGCGCGGCCGTGGCGGCGCCGCCTTCCCGACCGGGATCAAGTGGAACACCGTGCTGAAGGCGGCCGGCAGCCAGAAGTACATCGTCTGCAATGCCGACGAAGGCGATTCCGGCACCTTCGCCGACCGCATCGTGATGGAAGGCGATCCCTTCATGCTGATCGAAGGCATGACCATCGCCGGCCTGGCGGTGGGCGCCAACAAAGGCTACATCTACGTGCGCAGCGAATATCCGCACGCGATCGCCAATCTGAACCACGCCATCGCCAGCGCCGTCAAGGCCGGCTTCCTGGGCGCGAACATTCTTGGCTCGGGACGCGGCTTCGACCTGGAAGTGCGCAAGGGCGCCGGCGCCTACATCTGCGGCGAGGAAACCGCGCTGCTCGAATCCATCGAGGGCAAGCGCGGCGTGGTGCGCGCCAAGCCGCCGCTGCCCGCGCTGTCCGGCCTGTTCGGCCTGCCGACCGTGATCAACAACGTGCTGTCGCTGGCGGCCGTGCCGCTGATCCTCGACAAGGGCGCGGCCTATTACCAGAACTACGGCATGGGCCGTTCGCGCGGCACCTTGCCAGTGCAGCTGGCCGGTAACATCAAGCAGGGCGGTCTGATCGAACTGGCCTTCGGCGTCACACTGCGCGATATCCTGTACGAATACGGCGGCGGCAGCGCCTCCGGCCGGCCGATCAAGGCGGTGCAGGTCGGCGGTCCGCTGGGCGCCTATCTGCCCGAATCGCAATGGGACACGCCGCTCGACTACGAGGCCTTTGCCTCGCTGTGGGCGGTGCTGGGCCACGGCGGCATCGTCGTGCACGACGACAGCGCCGACATGAGCAAGCTGGCGCGCTACGCGATGGAATTCTGCGCGGTCGAATCGTGCGGCAAATGCACGCCGTGCCGCATCGGCTCCACCCGTGGCGTCGAAGTGATCGACAAGATCACCGCCAACGTCGACGGCGAACGTCCGCGCCAGGTCATCCTGCTGCGCGAACTGTGCGACACCATGCTGCATGGCTCGCTGTGCGCGATGGGCGGCATGACGCCGTACCCCGTGCTGTCGGCCCTGAACCACTTCCCGCAAGATTTCGGCCAGGTCGCTGACGACCAGCGCGCCGCCTAGGAGAACAATATGATCGAAACCATCATCGCCCGCGACCTGGGCACCCCGCCGCCGCTGAACCCGAACATGGAGTTCGTCACGCTGACCATCGACGGTGAGCGCGTGACGGTCGCCGCCGGCACCTCGGTGATGCGCGCGGCCGCCGAAAGCGGCACCAACATCCCCAAGCTGTGCGCCACCGACAGCCTGGAACCGTTCGGCTCCTGCCGTCTGTGCCTGGTCGAGATCGAGGGCCGTCGCGGCTATCCGGCCTCCTGCACCACGCCGGTGGAGGAGGGCATGGTGGTGCGCACGCAGACGTCCAAGCTGCAGGAACTGCGCAAGGGTGTGATGGAACTGTACATCTCCGACCACCCGCTGGACTGCCTGACCTGCCCGGCCAACGGCAATTGCGAACTGCAGGACATGGCCGGCGTGACCGGCCTGCGCGAAGTGCGCTACGGTTACGAAGGCGCCAACCACCTGAAGCTGAAGAAGGACGAATCGAATCCCTACTTCACCTTCGACTCGTCCAAGTGCATCGTCTGCAACCGCTGCGTGCGCGCCTGCGAGGAAACCCAGGGCACGTTCGCGCTGACCATTTCCGGCCGCGGCTTCGAGTCGCGCGTCTCGGCAGGGCAGAGCGAGTCGTTCATGGAATCGGAATGCGTGTCCTGCGGCGCCTGCGTCGAGGCCTGCCCGACCGCCACCCTGCAGGAAAAATCGGTGATCTGGATGGGCCAGGCCGAACACAAGGTCACCACTACTTGCGCCTATTGCGGCGTCGGTTGCTCGCTCGATGCCGAGATGAAGGGCAGCGAGGTGGTGCGCATGGTGCCGACCAAAAACGGCAAGGCCAACGAAGGCCACGCCTGCGTCAAGGGCCGCTTCGCCTGGGGCTATGCGACCCACAAGGACCGCATCCTGAAACCGATGATACGTTCGAAGATCACCGACCCGTGGAAGGAAGTGTCGTGGGACGAGGCGCTCGACTACGCGGCGTCCGAATTCAAGCGCATCCAGGCCAAGTATGGCCAGGATTCGATCGGCGGCATCGTCTCCTCGCGCTGCACCAACGAGGAAGGCTACCTGGTACAGAAGCTGGTGCGCGCGGCGTTCGGCAACAACAACGTCGACACCTGCGCCCGCGTGTGCCACTCGCCGACCGGCTACGGCCTGAAACAGACGCTGGGCGAATCGGCCGGCACGCAGACCTTCGCCTCGGTGGCCAAGTCCGACGTCATCATGGTGATCGGCGCCAATCCGACCGACGGCCACCCGGTGTTCGCCTCGCGCATGAAGCGCCGCATCCGCCAGGGCGCGAAGCTGATCGTCATCGATCCGCGCCGCATCGACCTGGTCAAGTCGCCGCACATCCGTTCGCAGTATCACCTGCAGCTGCGTCCCGGCACCAACGTCGCGATGGTCAGTTCGCTGGCCCACGTGATCGTCACCGAGGGCCTGCTGGCCGAGCAGTTCATCGCCGAGCGCTGCGACGACCGCGCGTTCAACCAGTGGCGCGACTTCGTGGCGCAGGAATCGAATTCGCCGGAAGCGATGGAATCGGTGACCGGCGTGCCGGCCGAGCAGGTGCGCGGCGCCGCGCGGCTGTTCGCCACCGGCGGCAACGGCGCCATCTTCTACGGCCTGGGCGTGACCGAGCATGCGCAAGGTTCGACCACCGTGATGGGCATCGCCAACCTGGCCATGGCCACCGGTAACGTCGGCCGCGAAGGCGTCGGCGTCAATCCGCTGCGCGGCCAGAACAACGTGCAGGGTTCGTGCGACATCGGCTCCTTCCCGCACGAGCTGCCGGGCTACCGCCACGTCTCCGACACCACCGTGCGCATGCAGTTCGAGGCCGCATGGGGCGTCGAGCTGCAGGCCGAACCCGGCCTGCGCATCCCGAACATGTTCGAAGCGGCGCTGGACGGCAGCTTCAAGGGCCTGTATTGCCAGGGCGAGGACATCGTGCAGTCGGACCCGAACACCCAGCACGTGATCTCGGCGATGGAGGCGATGGAGTGCATCGTGGTGCAGGACATCTTCCTCAACGAGACCGCCAAGTACGCCCACGTGCTGCTGCCGGGTTCCTCGTTCCTGGAAAAGGACGGCACCTTCACCAACGCCGAGCGCCGCATCTCGCGCGTACGCAAGGTGATGGCGCCGAAGGCCGGCTACGCCGACTGGGAAGTGACGGTGCAGCTGTCGAACCGCCTGGGCTATCCGATGAACTACAAGCACCCGTCGGAGATCATGGACGAAATCGCGCGCCTGACGCCGACCTTCAGCGGCGTCAGCTACGCCAAGCTGGAAAAGCTGGGCAGCATCCAGTGGCCGTGCAACGACGCCGCGCCGGAAGGCACGCCGACCATGCACATCGACCATTTCGTGCGCGGCAAGGGGCGCTTCATCATCACGCAGTACGTGCCGACCGACGAAAAGGTCACGCGCATGTATCCGCTGATCCTGACCACCGGCCGCATCCTGTCGCAGTACAACGTCGGCGCGCAGACGCGCCGCACCGAGAACGTCAAGTGGCATGCCGAGGACCGGCTGGAGATCCATCCGCACGACGCCGAGGAACGGGGCATCAAGGACGACCAGTGGGTCGGCATCCAGAGTCGCGCCGGCGAGACCGTGCTGCGCGCGCTGGTGACGGAGCGCATGCAGCCGGGCGTGGTCTACACCACCTTCCACTTCCCGGAATCGGGCGCCAACGTGATCACCACCGAGAATTCGGACTGGGCCACCAACTGCCCGGAATACAAGGTCACGGCGGTGCAGGTGATGCCGGTGCAGCAGCAGTCCGACTGGCAGCAGGAATTTGCGCGCTTCCACGAAGAGCAGATGGCGCTCAAGGATGCCGCGACTGCCCAGCCGGCATAAGGAGAGACGACTATGAACATACATCACCTGGTCACCATGGCCAACCAGATCGGCTCCTTCTTCGCGTCCTATCCGGACAAGGAGGAGGCCAGCACCGAGATCGCCAACCATCTGCAGCGCTTCTGGGCGCCGCTGATGCGCCACAAGCTGCTGGCGCATGTCGCCGAGCATCAGGGCGAAGGCCTGGACCCTGCCGTGCTGGCGTCGATCCAGGCCAACATCAAGCGCCTGACGCCGCCGCCGCTCAGGCTGACGGCGCACGCGGAGGGCTAGGCGTCTGCGTGTTCTGCTGCGTCACGTCGTCCATTTCGATGATGGCCTGGTTGATCTGCTCGGGCGTGCTGCTGGTCTTGGCCGCCAGCACCCGCTTGCGCGCGGCGGCGCCCGCTCAGCAGATTGTCGGTGTCGGACACTTTCGACGACTGAAACAAACCGGTCGACCCATTTCAGATCTGCGGCAACAGCTATTACGTCGGCATGGCCGGCCTCAGCTCCGTGCTGGAGACGTCGCCGCAGGGCCATATCCTGATCGACGGCGGGTTTCCCGATTCGGCGCCGCTGATCGCCGCCGGCATCCGCAAGCTGGGCTTCCGGCTGCGGGATGTCAAACTGATACTGAGCTCGCATGATCACTGGGATCACGCCGGCGGCATCGCCGAACTGCAACGCCTGACGGGAGCGGCGGTGGTGGCCAGTCCTTCAACGGCGGCCGCGCTGAAGCGGGGCAGCATGGACGAGGACGATCCCCAGTTCGAAGGGAACACCCCATATCCGAAGGTGAGCAAGGTGCGCACGGTGCGCGACGGCGAAGTGGTTAAACTTGGGCCGCTGGCCATGACGGCGCTGTACACGCCGGGCCATACGGCGGGCGGCACCAGCTGGACGTGGCGCTCCTGCGAGCAGGGCAGCTGTGCCAGCATCGTGTTTGCCGACAGCATCAACCCGGTGGCCAGCGACGGTTACAAATTCAATGGTCACCCGCTCGTGCAGAAGCAATATGAACAAAGCTACGCCGCGCTGGAGCAAGTGTCGTGCGACATCGTCGTTTCCGGACATCCGGACTTCACGGGCATGTGGGACAAACTCAAAAGCGGCAAGCCGCACCCCTTGCTGGACGGTGGCGAAGGTTGCAAGGCCTACGTCAAGCAATCGCGCGACAAGCTCAATCTGCGCCTGGCGGAGGAGGCCGGCAAATGATCGTGGAGGTTACTCCTTGATCACCTGCAGCATCACCTTGCCGATGTGCGCGCTGGTTTCCATCAGCGCGTGCGCTTCGGCGGCCTGCTCCAGCGGGTAGGTGCGGTAGATCACCGGCTTGATCAAGCCGTCCTCGATCAGCGGCCACGCCCGCGCGCGCAGCTGGCGGGCGATGGCGGCCTTGAAAGCGACCGGGCGCGGACGCAGCGTGGAACCGGTCACGCTCAATCGCCGCAGCAGGATCTGCCCGAGCGGCACCTCGGCGCGCGACCCGCCCAGCAGCGCGATGAACACCAGCCGCCCGTCGTCGGCCAGGCAGTTGATCTCGCGCGGCACATAGGAGCCGCCCACCATGTCCAGGATCACGTCGGCGCCCCTGCCGCCGGTGGCCGCCTTGACCACTTCGACGAAATCCTCGGTCCGGTAATTGATCGCCCGGTCGGCGCCCAGCTCGACGCAGGCGCGGCATTTTTCATCCGAGCCGGCGGTGGCGAACACGCGGTGGCCCATGGCCTTGGCCAATTGGATCGCCGTCACGCCGATGCCCGAGGTGCCGCCTTGCACCAGCAAGGTCTCGGCCGGCGCCAGCGCGGCGCGGTCGAACACATTGCTCCACACGGTGAAGAAGGTCTCCGGCAGCGACGCCGCCTCCAGCAGGGACAAGCCCCTGGGGATCGGCAAACACAGCTCGATCTGCGCCGGGCAGTACTGCGCATAGCCGCCGCCCTGGACCAGCGCGCAGACCATGTCGCCGATATGAAAGCCGCTGTCGCCGACATGGCCGGCGACGATCTCGCCCGCCACTTCCAGGCCCGGCAAATCGGAGGCGCCGGGCGGCACCGGATATTTGCCGGCGCGCTGCAGCAGGTCGGGCCGGTTGATGCCGGCCGCGTGGACTTTGATCAGCACCTGTCCCGGCAGCAGCGACGGGCGCTGGCGCTCGCACAGTTGCAGGACTTCGGGTTCTCCCGGGTGGGTGATTTCGATGGCACGCATGGCTTCCTCTTGTGTTTTTGTGGATAGCCGATGGTAGGCGCGGGCCCGGAAAAATCACCATGACCGCAGTCAATTTTCCGCAAGACGGACGGCGTTGCGGCCATCTGGCGAATCTTGACCGCGGTCAATGAGCATTTACACATGCCTTGCCTATGATGGGTTCAAATCTGGCGCATTCCCGTATTCGCTCCATCCCGCGCCGCAGCAAAATTAAGTTAGCCAAGTGTGCGCCCGCGCGGCGCATACTAACGAAAAAATTATAAATGTTTGGAGACAGTAACATGAGCAAAGCATTAGACGGGGTGCGCGTCCTGGACTTCACCCATGTGCAGTCGGGGCCGACCTGCACCCAATTACTCGCCTGGTTCGGCGCCGACGTGATCAAGGTGGAACGGGCCGGGGAGGGCGACGCCACGCGCGGCCAGCTGCGCGACATTCCCGGCGTCGACAGCCTGTATTTCACCATGCTGAACCACAACAAGCGCTCGATCACGCTCGACACCAAGAAGGCCATGGGCAAGCAGGTGCTGGAGACCCTGATCAAGGACTGCGACGTGCTGGTCGAGAACTTCGCCCCGGGCGCGCTGGACCGCATGGGCTTCAGCTGGGAACGCATCCAGGAACTGAACCCGCGCATGATCGTGGCCTCGGTCAAGGGCTTCGGTCCCGGCCCCTACCAGAATTGCAAGGTCTACGAGAACGTCGCCCAGTGCGCCGGCGGCGCGGCGGCCACCACCGGTTTCGACGACGGCCCGCCGGTGGTCAGCGGCGCGCAGATCGGCGACAGCGGCAGCGGCCTGCACCTGGCGCTCGGCATCGTCACCGCGCTGTACCAGCGCAACGCCAGCGGCCGCGGGCAGAAGGTCGACACCGCCATGCAGGACGCGGTGCTGAACCTGTGTCGCGTCAAGCTGCGCGACCAGCAGCGGCTGGAACGCACCGGCACGATGGAGGAATATCCGCAGTTCGCCAACGGCACCTTCGGCGACTCGGTGCCGCGCGCCGGCAACGCTTCCGGCGGCGGCCAGCCGGGCTGGATCCTCAAGTGCAAGGGCTGGGAGACCGATCCCAACGCCTACATCTACTTCATCGCCCAGGCGCCGGTGTGGCCGGCGATCTGCCAGGTGATCGGGCGCGAAGGCTGGATCACCGACCCCGACTACGCCACCGCGCGCGCGCGCCTGCCGCGGCTGATGGCTATCTTCGCCACGGTCGAGGAGTGGACGCGCGAGCACACCAAGTTCGAGGTGATGGACATCCTCAACAAGTTCGACATTCCCTGCGGCCCCATCCTGTCGATGAAGGAAATCGCCGAGGAACCGTCGCTGCGCGCCAGCGGCACCATCGTCGAGGTCGATCATCCGGAGCGCGGCAAGTACCTGACGGTGGGCAATCCGATCAAGCTGTCCGACAGCGCCACCGAGGTCACCCGCTCGCCGCTGCTGGGCGAGCACACCGAAGAGGTCTTGCGTGAACTCGGCTACAACGCCCAGCAGATCGCCGCGCTGCGTGAAGAACGTGTCATCTAGGCAGCTGCGCGCCATGCCCGGTCACGCGGCCAACCTGAACATCCTGTTCGGCGAGCTGGGTTTCCTGGACCGGTTCGAAGCGGCCGCGCAGGCCGGCTTCGAGGGCGTGGAATTCCTGTTCCCGTACTCGTATCCGGTCGAGCAGATCGCGCACCGGCTGTGCAGCCACGGCCTGCAGCTGGTGCGCTACTGCCTGCCGGCCGGCGACTGGGGCGGCGGCGAGCGCGGCATCGCCTGCCATCCTTCGCGCACCGGCGAGTTCCGCTACGGCGTCGAAGAGGCGATCCGCTACGCCCGGCCGCTGGGCGTGCGCCAGCTGCGCTGCCTGGCCGGGCTGCAGCCGGCGGACGTCACGCCGGAACTGGCGCGGCTGACCCTGGTGGACAATCTGCGCTACGCCGCCGGGCTGCTCAAGCCGCACGGCATCGCGCTGCAGATCGCGCTGCGCGACGCGCTCGGCGTGGCCAACGAGCCGGGCTATTTCATCACCGGCGGCGGCCAGGCGCTAGACATCATCCGCGACACCGGCTCGGACAACCTGTTCCTGCCCGACCAGGGCGACCATCCATGAAACCGCACACCCGCATCTACACCCACGTCGATTGCTACGACCACCAGCCGGGCGAGGGCCACCCGGAATCGCCGCAGCGGCTGGCGGTGGTGCTGGAGGCGCTCAAGACGCCCGAGTTCGCCGCGCTGGACTGGCAGGAGGCGCCGCTGGGCACCCGCGCCCAGACCGAACTGATACACGACGCCGATTATTACGACGCCGTCTCCGAGGCGGTGCCGCTGCGGGGCACGGTGCCGCTGGACGGCGGCGACACCATGCTGTCGCCCGGCTCCTGGCAGGCGGTCATGCGCTGCATCGGCGCGGCCTGCGCCGGCATCGACGACGTCATGCTGGGCGAGGCGGCCAACGTGTTCTGCGCGACCCGGCCGTGCGGCCACCATGCCGAGCCGGACCGGGCGATGGGCTTCTGCATCTTCAACCAGGCCGCCATCGCCGCCGCCCACGCCAGCCGCAGCTACCAGCT
Organism: Duganella sp. Dugasp56; assembly: GCF_047304105.1. Classification (NCBI taxonomy): domain Bacteria; kingdom Pseudomonadati; phylum Pseudomonadota; class Betaproteobacteria; order Burkholderiales; family Oxalobacteraceae; genus Duganella; species Duganella sp. Dugasp56. Next base: position 20,068 of record NZ_JBGLYQ010000043.1, on the reverse strand, counting down.
GGAGCGGGTGGCGGTGATAGATTTCGATGTCCACCACGGCAACGGCACGCAGGCGGCGTTCGCGCCGCTGCCGGGACTGTTCTACGCGTCGTGCCACCAGTCGCCGCTGTATCCGGGCACCGGCCTGCGCAGCGAGACCGGCAGCCGCAACAACATCCTCAACGTGCCGCTGCCGCCGGGCTGCAATTCGGCCATGTTCCGCGACCGCGTGCGGCTCGACATGCTGCCGGCGCTGCGCGCCTGGGCGCCGCAGTTGCTGGTGATCTCGGCCGGCTTCGACGCCCACCGCGACGATCCGCTGGCCGGCCTGCAGCTGGTGGACGCCGACTTCCACTGGATCACGCAAGAGCTGATGGCGATCGCCGCCGACACCGCGCAGGGCCGCATCGTCTCCATCCTCGAAGGCGGCTACAGCGTCGGCGGGCTGGCCGGCGGCGCCGCCGCCCACGTGCGCGCCCTGATGGGCTAGGCCGGCGCCAGGTACTGCTCGATCAGCGCCGCGCCGTCGCTGAGCAGGAACTGCTTGAACGCCAGCGCGACCGGCGGCAGGCGCTTGTTCTTGCGGTGCACCACGTACCAGTTCAGCATCACCGGAAAACCCTCGACCTCCAGCACCACCAGGCTGCCGGCCTTCAGCTCCTGGCTGATGGTGTGCGCCGACAGGAAGGCCACGCCCATGCCGGCGATGACGGCCTGCTTGATGGTCTCCGTGCTGCGGATCTCCATCGCCACGTTCAGCCGCTCCAGGTGCGCGCCGAAGCCGTCCTCCATTGAATTCCACGTATCCGAGCCGCGCTCGCGCACCACGAACGGCTCGCTGACGATGCGCTCGATGGCGATGCGGCGCTGGCCCGCCAGCGGGTGCTGGGTCGGCGCCACGATCACGTACGGGTGGGGCGCGAAGGCCGCGTGCGCGGCGTCGGCCTGCTGCGGCGGGCGCACCATCACCGCCAGGTCGGTCTGGTTGCTGACCAGCTGCTCCAGCAGTTCGGCGCGGTTGTGCACCGTCAGGTTCAGCTTGACGCCCGGATGGCGCCGCGCGAACTCCACCATCAGGCGCGGGAAGAAATAGTCGCCGGCGCTGATGACGGCCACGTTCAGCCTGCCGCCGGCGATGCCGCGGAACTGCGTCAGCGCGTCCTCCGCCTCCTGGAACTGCTGGATGATGGCGCGGCTGTGGTACAGCAGCTCGGCGCCGCCCGGCGTCAGGTACACCTTCTTGCCCAGTTGTTCGAACAGCACCAGGCCGGCATGGCCTTCCAGCGTCTTGATCTGGGTCGACACCGCCGGCTGCGTCAGGTGCAGCTCGGCCGCCGCGCGCGAAAAACTCAGGTGGCGCGCCACCGCTTCAAACACTTTCAACTGGCGCAGCGTCGCGTGTTTCATGGTTCTGCCTATGTATACAGGATCGTGAATGGAAATGCCAAAAAGCTTTAACTATACCTAATCATTGTTACGCCCTACGATGCATTGGTCAACAGACAAATTCAAAAACACGGAGGAGCAGACATGAGCACACTGAGCTATTTGCAAGCCGATATCACCGACCTGGCCGACGCGCAGCGCCAGGCCTACAACGCGGCCTTTTACGAACTGGGCCTGCGCTGGCATTGGGACAGCGCCGACTACGATTGCCAGATGTGCGTGGAGAGCCAGCGCGCGCACCTGCGCCGCTACCTGGAGAGCCGCCACCCGCACATGCTGCGCGTGTACGACGCCGACTTCCTGGTCAACGCGATCCAGGTGACGATGGCGCGCTGCCTGGAAAAAAGCACCGGCGCCGGCGCCGACCCGTCCGCCGCAATGACCAACTGGGCGGTGTTCCAGCACGGCGACATCGGCTTTTGAGTCCGGCCCGAAGTCATTCCAAAGCCAATCAAAAGTCAGTTGCCAATTTGAAATAAATACAAGTTTCTGATTCTTAACCGCGGTCAAGGATTTCGCGGGACGCATCTTCCACAATCGGCTCATTCTCCGGCGGCCTTGAAGCGAAACAGGCGGGGCCGACAGAGTTGAGCTTCCACGATTCGGTAAAAAGGGAACATGTCTGGCGGCAATGCTGGCCAGCCTGTATAACGTAATTCAATAACACCAAGAGATTCGCACAGCGATCCAGAAGGAGACAAGTCATGAGCCATCCAAGTCAAGTGCATCTGACTGACCATGATGCCTACAGCAGGAAAACCAGCAACCGCTGGGTCCAGCTGGTATTCGGCATCATTTGCATGGGGTTGGTCGCCAACCTGCAGTACGCATGGACTTTGTTCGTCACGCCGATGGAGGCCCAGAACCACTGGGGCCTGTCGGCCATTCAATTATCGTTTTCCATTTTTATCCTGGTTGAAACCTGGCTGGTGCCGGTCGAAGGCTGGCTGGTCGACAAGTTCGGTCCGCGTCCGGTGGTCGCCATCGGCGCCGTGTTCGCGGCGGCCGGCTGGATCATCGATTCCCGCGCCACCACGCTGACCGAGCTGTATATCGCGGCAGTCATCGCCGGCATCGGCGCCGGCTGCGTCTACGGCACCTGCGTCGGCAACGCGCTCAAGTGGTTCCCGGACAAGCGCGGCTTGGCCGCCGGCTTGACGGCCGCCGGCTTCGGCGCCGGCGCCGCGGTCACCGTCATCCCCATCGGTAACATGATCCAGGACTCGGGCTACCAGCATGCGTTCATGTTCTTCGGCATCCTGCAGGGCGTGCTGATCCTGATCCTGGCGATGTTCATGGTGCGGCCGAAGGCGCCGCGTGGCGTGCAGGTGGCGCCGCGCATCGTCACCACCAAGGTCGACTACCCGACCGGCAAGATGATACGCCAGCCGCTGTTCTGGCTGATCTATGCGATGTTCGTCGCCGTCGCCGCCGGCGGCCTGATGGCCACCGCGCAGATCGGCCCGATCGCCAAGGACTACGGGCTGGCCAAGTTGCCGATCACGCTGTTCGGCATCACGCTGCCGCTGCTGACGATGACGCTGTCGATCGACAACCTGTGCAACGGCTTCACCCGTCCGCTGTGCGGCTTCATCTCCGACCGCCTGGGCCGCGAGAACACCATGTTCGTGGTGTTCCTGGGTGAAGGCCTGTCGATCCTCGGGCTGATGAAGTTCGGCCACGATCCGGTCGCCTTCATGGTGTTCGCCGCGCTGTTGTTCCTGTTCTGGGGCGAGATCTTCTCGATCTTCCCGGCCATCTGCGCCGACACCTACGGCGTCAAGTTCGCCGCAGGCAACGCCGGTACGCTGTACACCGCCAAGGGCACGGCTTCGCTGCTGGTGCCGCTGGCCTCGGTGCTGTCGGCCGGCGGCAACTGGGACCGGGTGTTCATCGCCGCGGCCAGCATCACGATACTGGCCGCCTGCGCCGCCAAGTTCATCCTGGCACCGGCCCGCAAGCGCTTCATCGAAAACGCCAACGCCATCCACGACGACGAGAACAAGGTGGTCACGACCGGCTATCACGGCCGCAACATGGACGGCGTTCCGCTGGCCAGCAAGCAGGCAAGCTGACCCGGCTGCCATAACACCGACCGGCCGGGCCATCCGCCCACGCCGGTCCGGTGCCGGAAGGCGCGCCGCGAACCTCGCCGCCCGCCGTCCCTCCCTCGCGCGGCCTGTCGCCGCGCTCCCGTAGCGCTCCAAGGAGAATCCAAAATGATACAACGCTGGCTGCGTTTCCAGCACCTTGACACGGTGCGCTTCGGTACCCTGGAAGGCAACAAGATCCGGGTCTACCAGGGCGACATGTTCGACTATCCGACCATGACCCCGTACTGCCTGCACATCGACGATGTGACGCTGCTGACGCCCGTGGTGCCGGGCAAGGTGCTGGCGATGTGGAACAACTTCCACGCGCTGGGCCAAAAGCTGGGGCTGGAACCGCCGCCCGAGCCGCTGTACCTGCTGAAGACCCCGAATTCCTACCTGGCGCCCGGTGGCACGATCCGCCAGCCGCTGTGCGACGCCAAGGTGGCGTTCGAAGGCGAGCTGGCCATCGTCATCGGCCAGACCTGCTTCAACGTCGCCGAAGAAGACGCGATGCAATACGTATTTGGCTATACCTGTGCCAATGATGTGACCGTCAACGACATCATCAAGCGCGATCCGACCTTCCCGCAGTGGGTGCGGGCCAAGGGCTTCGATACCTTCTGCCCGTTCGGCCCGGTGATCGCCACCGGGCTGGACCCGGCCATGCTGGTGGTGCGCACCTTCCTCAACAGCGAAGTGCGGCAGGACTACCCGATCAACGACATGGTGTTTTCGGTGGCCCAGCTGGTCAGCCGGATTTCACGCGACATGACGCTGGATCCGGGCGACATCCTGCTGTGCGGCACCTCGGTCGGCGTCGGTTCGATGCGGCCGGGCAGCATCATCGAGGTTGAGATCGACGGCATTGGCAAGCTCAGCAACCGTTTCGAGTAAAACCAAGGAGCAGCAACATGAAGATCGCAATAGTAGGCGCGGGAGCGATAGGGGGGTATGTGGGAGCGATGCTGGCGCTGGCGGGGGAGGATGTGACGTTCCTGGTCCGCGGCGCCAACCTGGCGGCGATACGCGGCAACGGCATCAAGCTGATCGCCCATGACGGCGTGGAGCGGGTTGCCACCAACGTGAAGGCCACCGACGACTATGCGGCCGCCGGGCCGCAGGACATCGTCATCCTGGCGCTGAAGGCGCACCAGGTGGCGGCGGTGGCGGGACAGCTGCACAAGCTGTTCGGCCCGGACACCTGCGTGGTGACCATGCAGAACGGCATCCCGTACTGGTATTTCCACCGCCACGGCGGCGAGCTGGCGGGACGCCATGTGCGCAGCGTCGATCCGGACGGCGACCTGAGCACGCTGATCCCGCCGGAACGGGTGATCGGCTGCGTGGTCTACCCGGCGTCGGAACTGGTGGCGCCGGGCGTGGTGCGGCACGTCGAGGGCGAGCGCTTCCCGGTGGGCGAGCTGGACGGCTCGAACAGCGAGCGGGTGCACATGGTGTCGGAGTGCCTGACGCGCGCCGGCTTCAAGGCGCCGGTGCTGGAGGACATCCGCGCCGAGATCTGGCTCAAGCTGTGGGGCAACCTGACCTTCAACCCGATCAGCGCGCTGTCGCACTCGACCTTGGTCGACATCTGCCAGTTCCCGCTGGCGCGCGAGCTGGCGGCCGACATGATGCGCGAGGCGCAGGCCATCGCGGCCAAGCTGGGCATCAGCTTCCGCGTGACCCTGGAAAAACGCATCGCCGGCGCGGAAAAGGTGGGCCAGCACAAGACCTCGATGCTGATGGATATCGAGGCGGGCAGGGGGCCGGAGATCGACGCGCTGGTGGGCTCGGTGGTGGAGCTGGGTAGGCTGACCGGCACGCCGACGCCGCATATCGATTCGGTCTACGCGCTGGTCAAGCTGCTGGAGCGCACCATGGCCGAGGAAAGCGGCCAGGTGCGGCTGCTGAAGGTGGCTTGAACGAAAAAAAGCCGCCTGTCCGCGTCGCGCGGGCAGGCGGCTTTTTATCGAATATTACATGCCCCAGTGGAAGGCGGCGTCCGACTTGTCGCCCTTGGTGTCGGCGTCCAGCTGCTCGCGCAGGCGCACGGCCAGCAGGGTCTCGATGAAGCCGATCAGGCTGAACGGGGCCGCCGGTGCGGTGCCTGGAATGGTTTGTTTGTTGGTAATGGTGGTCATGGTAGTTTCCTTTAAGATAAAAATCGGTGCCAACGCGTTGGGTATGAAACGAGTATAGGCAGGCCGGCCGCCCGCCGCTAATTGCGAGCCCCTATATCAGATATGCAATTTCTGAATAATATCTATGAGAAATGCGCTTTAGCCTGATATTTCTAATTTCGGGAAACTTGACCGCGGTCAAGTTTTCACTGGCGTTCCGTCAGATTTTACCTTGATTTTTCAAACGGCTGAGCGTCTCCGGCGACAGGTTCAGGTACGACGCCAGTTGTTTCTTCGGCAAGCGCTCGAACAATTCCGGGTGCTTGCGCACGAAACGGTGCACCCGCCCGGGCGCGTCGAGCAGATGCAGGGTGATGGTATGGCCCATGATCTCGCTCATCAGCCGCATCACCTCGAACTCGAAATTGTGCTTGATCTGCGTGTGGCTTTCCAAAAACGCCACCCACTGCGGCATCGGCAGCTTGGCCACGCGCACCTTGGTCACGCCGACGATGCTGTACGGCGTCGGCGTTTTCAGGCGCCAGGCCGCGTAGCTGGTCTCGATGTCGCGCTCGGCCGCAAAGCGCAAGATCATTTCCTTGGCTTCCTGGTTGGTCACCACGCGCTTGAGCACGCCGTCGAGGATGAAGTACTGCTCCATCTCGTGCACGCCCTGGTTCAGCAGCAGGTCGCCTTTCTGGTAGTCGACGATGGTGAGGAAGGGTTCGAGCGACGCCATCTCGCTGTCGCGCAGCTCCTTCAGGACCAGGTTCTGCCGAAGTTGGACACGGATGATGTTGCGTTCAGGATGGCTAGCCAACAGCGTCATAGATTGTTCGATACTTATTTTGAAATGTTGGACATCTTCCGATGAAAATTGACCGCGGTCAATGAGAGAAAACAAGTGCGCTCGCTATGATGGCCCCAACAACTAGCCCGGACCGTGTAACCGGGGAGTCGCGTGGCAGGACCTTCATTAAACCAATATAAGAGACACTCATCATGACAAATAACACACAGTCATCCGAACAGACCGACGGTTTTCACCTGGTAATCGATGCACTGAAACACAACGACATCGACACCATCTTCGGCCTGGTGGGCATTCCGATCACCGACCTGGCGCGCCTGGCGCAGGCTGAAGGCATGCGCTTCATCGGCTTCCGTCATGAGCAGCACGCGGGCAACGCCGCCGCCATCGCCGGCTACATGACGCAGAAGCCCGGCATCTGCCTGACCGTGTCGGCGCCTGGCTTCCTCAACGGCCTGACCGCGCTGGCCAACGCCACCACCAACTGCTTCCCGATGATACTGATCAGCGGTTCGAGCGAGCGTGAAATCGTCGACCTGCAGCAGGGCGACTACGAAGAGATGGACCAGCTGAACGCCGCCAAGCCGTACGCCAAGGCCTCGTACCGCATCAACAAGGCCGAGGACATCGGCATCGGCGTGGCGCGCGCGATCCGCGCCGCCGTCTCGGGCCGTCCCGGCGGCGTCTACCTGGACTTGCCGGCGCAGCTGCTGGCGCAAGTCATCGATGCCGAGCACGGCCGCAAGTCGCTGGTCAAGGTGGTCGATCCGGTGCCGCGCCAGATTCCTGCGCCGGACTCGGTGCAGCGCGCGCTGGACCTGCTGAAGGGCGCGAAAAAGCCGCTGATCCTGCTGGGCAAGGGCGCCGCCTACGCCCAGGCCGACGCCGACATCCGCGCGCTGGTTGAAGAGTCCGGCATTCCCTACCTGCCGATGTCGATGGCCAAGGGCCTGCTGCCCGACACCCACGAGCAGTCGGCCTCGGCCGCCCGTTCCTACGTGCTGGCCGAAGCCGACGTGGTGGTGCTGGTCGGCGCCCGCCTGAACTGGCTGCTGGCGCACGGCAAGGGCAAGACCTGGGGCGTGCCCAAGCAGTTCATCCAGATCGACATCTCGCCGACCGAAATCGACAGCAACGTGGCGATCGCCGCGCCGCTGATCGGCGACATCGGTTCCTGCGTGTCGGCGCTGCTGACCGGTATCCGCAGCGGCGGCCACGGCAAGCCTGACGCGGCCTGGACCGGCGCCATCGCCGAGCGCAAGGACAAGAACCTGACCAAGATGGCTTCGCTGTTGAACCAGAATCCGTCGCCGATGAACTTCCACAGCGCGCTGCGGGCCATCCGCGACGTGCTCAAGACGCGGCCCGACATCAACGTCGTCAACGAAGGCGCCAACACGCTGGACTTCGCCCGCAGCATCATCGACATGTACGAGCCGCGCAAGCGTTTCGACTCCGGCACCTGGGGCATCATGGGCATCGGCATGGGCTACGCGATCGGCGCCGCCGTCACCAGCGGCAAGCCGGTGGTGGCGATCGAGGGCGACAGCGCGTTCGGCTTCTCCGGCATGGAGCTGGAAACCATCTGCCGCTATGAACTGCCGGTGGTCACCATCGTCTTCAACAACAACGGCGTCTACCGCGGCACCGACGTCAACCCGACCGGCGGCAAGGATGTGGCGCCGACCGTGTTCGTCAAGAACGCCCGCTACGACAAGATGATCGAGGCCTTCGGCGGCGTCGGCTACCACGTCACCAACCCGGAGGAAATGACCAAGGCGCTGACGGAAGCGATTGCATCAGGCAAGCCGACGCTGATCAACGCCGTCATCGACGAAACCGCGGGCACCGAGAGCGGCCGCCTGACCAACCTGAATCCCAGCACTGCAGGCAAGAAGTAAGTCTAATTACACCAGGAGACTAGACATCATGACTAAACCGTTAGAAGGCATCAAGATCATCGATTTCACCCACGTGCAAGCCGGTCCGGCCTGCACCCAGCTGCTGGCCTGGTATGGCGCCGATGTGATCAAGGTCGAGCGCCCGGGCGCAGGTGACGTCACCCGCTCGCAATTGCGCGACATTCCCGGCGTCGACGCCCTGTACTTCACCATGTTGAACAGCAATAAGAAGTCGCTGACCCTGGACACCAAGACCCCGGAAGGCAAGGAAGTGCTGACCCGCTTGATCAAGCAGTCCGACGTGCTGGTGGAAAACTTCGGCCCCGGCGCGCTGGACCGCATGGGCTTCACCTGGGAACACATCCGCGAACTGAACCCGGGCATGATCGTTGCGTCGGTCAAGGGCTTCAGCGACGGCCACCACTACGAAGACTTGAAGGTGTATGAAAACGTGGCGCAGTGCGCCGGCGGCGCCGCCTCGACCACCGGCTTCGACGACGGCCCGCCGACCGTCAGCGCCGCCGCGCTGGGCGACAGCAACACCGGCATGCACCTGGCGATCGGCATCCTGACCGCGCTGCACGCCCGCAACCGCAACGGCGGCAAGGGCCAGAAGGTGGCCGTGTCGATGCAGGACAGCGTGTTGAACCTGTGCCGCGTCAAGCTGCGCGACCAGCAGCGCCTGGACCGCATCGGCTACCTGGAAGAATATCCACAGTACCCGCACGGCAGCTTCACCGACGTGGTGCCGCGCGGCGGCAACGCCGGCGGTGGCGGCCAGCCGGGCTGGGTGCTCAAGTGCAAGGGCTGGGAGACCGACAAGAACGCCTACATCTACTTCACCATCCAGGGCCACGCCTGGGCGCCGATCTGCCGCGCCATCGGCAAGCCGGAGTGGATCGAGGATCCCGCCTACATGACCGCCGCGGCGCGCCAGGACAAGATCTTCGACATCTTCGGCACCATCGAAGCCTGGCTGGCCGACAAGACCAAGTTCGAGGCGGTCAACGTGCTGCGCAAGTTCGACATTCCTTGCGCGCCGGTGATGACGATGAAGGAGCTGGCCAACGACCCGTCGCTGCGCGAGAGCGGCACGATCACCGAGGTCGACCACAAGGAACGCGGCAAGTACCTGACCGTCGGCAGCCCGATCAAGTTCTCCGACCTGAAGGTGGAAATCACCGGCTCGCCGCTGCTGGGCGAGCACACCAACGAAGTGCTGGAAACGCTGGGCTACAGTTCCAAGGAAATCGCCGCGCTGCACGCCGCGTCGGCGGTATGATAGGCAACTAGCAGACCGAGAAGGGCGGACCTGGTTCCGCCCTCGTTCATTTTTGGAGACAGCCATGCAGACAACAGATTACCAGCAGCTGGTCGAGGCCGTCGGCGACGCGGTGGTGGTGTGCGACGCCGCCGGCGCGATCATCGTGTGGAACGATGCCGCGGTGCGCATGTTCGGTTTCACGCGCGACGACGCGCTGGGCAAGTCGCTCGACCTGATCATTCCGGAACGCCAGCGGGGGCGCCACTGGGACGGCTACAACAAGTCCATGGCCACCGGCCAGACCCGCTACGGCAGCGACGTGCTGCGCGTGCCGGCGCTGCACAAGGATGGCCGCACCTTGTCGATCGCGTTCACGGTGGCGATGCTGTACGACGACGCCCGCAAGGTGACGGCCATCGTGGCCGTGGTCCGCGACGAAACCGTGCGCTGGGCCGAGGAGCGCCAGTTGCGCGTCCGTCTGGCGCAGCTGGAAGCGGCGGCGGCTCCGGCTTCGACGCTGACCTAGATCGCGCCATGGCCGACCGCATTTCCCTGCGCTGCGTCGTGTTCACCGTCAGCGGCAGCCGCACCGCCGCCGACGACACGTCCGGCGACCTGCTGGCGCAACGCCTGCAGGCCGCCGGCCACCGGCTGCTGCGGCGCGCCATCGTCACCGACAACCTCTACCAGCTCCGGCGCGTGTTGAGCGACTGCATCGCCGACAGCGAGGTGCAGGTGGTGCTGATGAACGGCGGCACCGGCTACGCCGCCAACAACGTGGTGCCGGAAGCGGTGCTGCCGCTGCTGGACCGCGAAGTGCCCGGCTTCGGCGAACTGATGCGGCAGCTGTCGTATGCCGACGTCGGCACGTCCGCCATGCAGGCCAGGACACTGGCCGGCTTCGCCAACGGCAAGCTGATCTTCTGCCTGCCGGGATCGACCGGCGCCTGCGCGCTGGCCTGGGACGGCATCCTGGCCGAACAGCTGGACAGCCGCCATAAACCCTGCAACTTCGCCTCCCACCTTGCTTCCATGTCAAATTAGTATATTTGCCTGCATAAAAATCATTGGTTAAGCTGCAAGCGGCGCCGTAGCATGGCGGCCATGCTACCCCTCAGCTTATGAAAGAACCATGATGTCAGCTACTAATTCAGCTATCAAGCTCGCGATCGTCGGCGTCGGCAAGATCGTCCACGACCAGCACCTGCCGGCCGTCGCCGCCAATGCCGATTTCCAGCTGATCGCCTCGGCCAGCCGCAACAACACGGTCGAGGGCCTGCCGGGCTTCCGCTCGATCGAAGACATGCTGGCCGCCGTGCCCGATATCGAAGCGGTGTCGCTGTGCATGCCGCCGCAGTACCGTTATCAGGCCGCGCATGCGGCGCTGTCGGCCGGCAAGCACGTGTTCCTGGAAAAACCGCCCGGCGCCACGCTGTCGGAAGTGGCCGACCTCGAGGCGCTGGCGGCATCCAAGGGATTGACCTTGTTCACCAGCTGGCATTCGCGCTACGCGCCGGCGGTCCAGCCGGCCAAGGCGTATCTGGCCCAGCATGCGCCGACCAGCATGCACGTGGTGTGGAAGGAAGACGTGCGCCACTGGCATCCGAACCAGGAATGGATCTGGCAGGCCGGCGGCCTGGGCGTGTTCGATCCGGGCATCAACGCGCTGTCCATCGTCACCGAAATCCTGCCATCGCTGATCTTCCTCAACCGGGCCACGCTGGAATTCCCGGAAAACCGCGACGCGCCCATCGCCGCGCAGCTGCACTTCCAGGATGCCGCCGGCATGCCGGTGCACGCCGAGTTCGACTGGCGCCAGACCGGCAAGCAAAGCTGGGACATCATCGTCGGCACGGCGGCGGGTGAGCTCAAGCTCAGTGACGGCGGTGCGCGCCTGTGGATCGGCGGCGTCGAGCAGCCGCTGGACAAGGAGGCGGAATATCCATCGCTGTACCACCGCTTCGCCGAACTGGTCCGGGCAGGGCGCTCGGACGTCGATGTGTCGCCGCTGCGCCACGTGGCCGACGCCTTCATGCTGGGCAAGCGCAGCGTCGTCGACGCCTTCCACGACTGAAGTACCGAAGGCCGGGTTCAGCCGACCTTGCCGGCGGTCCGCACGCGCAGCACCCGCTCGGCGCCGACCATGTTGACGGCGTAGCCGTTGCGGCCGGCCGCCTTGACGCCGTACAGCGCCTCGTCGGCCGACTTCAGCACCTCGTCCGGCTGGGTGTGGGGCGCGCTGGTGACGGCGATGCCGACGCTGGCGGTCACCGACAGCTTCAGCCCGCCGATATCGAACGGCTCGGCCATCGCGCTGATGATGCGCTGGCCCAGCACGTTGATCTCCGACGGCGACGACAGCTGCTCGAACACCACGACGAATTCATCGCCGGCCAGCCGCGCCACGGTATCGGTGGCGCGCACGGCCCCCGACAGGCGGCGCGCGAACTCGATCAGCACGGCGTCGCCGGCGGCATGGCCGTGGGTGTCGTTGATCAGCTTGAACTTGTCGATGTCCAGCATGGCCAGGCCCACCGGCTGGCCGGCGCGGTCGCCCCGCGCCAGCGCGGTCGGCAGGAAGGCGTCGAACATGCGCCGGTTGTGCACACCGGTCAGGGCGTCGGTGGTGGCCAGCAGCTGCAAGTCCTTTTCCACCTGCTCGCGGCGCCGCGTCAGGTTCTGGAAGGCGCGGCTCAGCAGGCCGAACTCGTCCAGCCGGTCGGTCTCCAGCGCGACCACGTCGGTGGGATCGCTGTCGATCCGCTCGACATGCAGGCGCAGCGTGCCGAGCGGCCGCAGCAGCCCCTTGATGATGACCCAGCCGAAGAACGCCGCGCACAGCGTGATCATTGAAATGGCGGCCAGCGCCCGCAGGCGGATGCTGAGCAGCGGCGCAAACACGCTGCGCAGCGGCCGCGCCAGCGCCACCGTCCAGTCGACGCGGCTCAGGCGTTTGTGCACCAGCAGCGTCGGCACGCCTTCGTCCAGCAGATCGTCCTGCCAGCCCTCGGGCGAGCTCAGCACCGCGTCGATCAGCACTTCGGTGCCGCCCGGTTGCTGGCGCAGCAGGAAGTCCTTGTTCGGATGGTGCACCACGACGCCGTCGGCGGTGACGATGAACAGATAGCCGCCGCCGGCCTGGCTGAGGGCGTCCATCTGGCCCGAAAACGATGGCCGCAGCAGGTCGACCGAGCCGACCAGCACCGCGATGATCTCGCCCTGTTCATTTTCCAGCGGCTGGGTGACGACCACCACCGCCTTGTTGGTCATGGCGCTGCGGAACGGTTCGGAGACCAGGCCTTCCCTGAGCCGCACGGTGTCCTGGAAGTACTTGCGCGTCGAGGCGTTGATCGAGCCCTTGCGGCGGCGGTCGTTCAGGTTGGCGATGATGGTGCCGTCCATGTCGAACGCGGAGACGTTGAAGAACTCGTCGCGCAGCGTGTTGTGCGCTTCCAGCATTTCCTGGATGTCGTCGAGTTTCAGATCGTGGCCGCGGCGCGTTTCGATGGCCGACTTGAGCAGCTTCTGCTTGTTTTGCAGGTCGTTGTCGATGTAGGCGGCGGCACTGTTCAGCAGCGACAGTTCCTGCGCCGCCAGCACCGGCCGCATCTCGGCCTCGGAAATCAGCAGCGACACGCCGCCCACGCCTGTGGCGGCGATCAACACCATCAACGTGACCGTGGCGGTCACCTTGAATTTGAAGCTGTGCAGCACGCGGAGAAATGGCCCCACGATGTCTCCCCCGTACGCGCGATCGTGTCGCGCATCAATTATGTCCGGCCGATGGTAGGGGCCGGATACGCGGTCGCCTCGAGACTTGGGAAGGGGCCGCTTACCCATTCATTATAGACCTTGGAGAAATTTCTGCTGGGAAATAAAACCCATGTAGTCGAGGAGCAACAGCGGGACCGCACCGCGCCATCGCGTAAAATACCGTGCCCTGTCCGCCGTTTGCCCATGAGCCTTGACCATCCCGACAATATTGCCGCCGCCGACTTTCGCCCGGACCTGATCCGTGGGCGCCAGCTGGTCACGTCCGCGTGGCTGGCGGCGCTGGCGTCCGGCGCGCGGGTGCACGGGGCGCCGGCGGCCGGCTGGCGGCTGATCGAAGTCGGCTGCGGCGGCGCCGCGCTGTTCGAGCAGGGCCACATTCCCGGCGCCGGCTACCTCGACACCTGCGACATCGAACAGCAGCCGCTGTGGAACAAGGTGGCGGACGACGCCTTGCTGGCGCTGCTGCTGGCGCGCGGCCTGCGCCACGACACCACGGTGATACTGTACGGCCGCAACAACCTCGCCGCCGCCCGCGCCGCCCACCTGCTGCTATACGCGGGCGTGGCCGACGTGCGCCTGCTGGACGGCGGCTACGCGCTGTGGCTGGCCGGCGGCCATCCGTGCGAGCGGGGGCCGGGCGCGCCGGGCGGCGTGGTCCCGGCGGCCGATTTCGGCGCCGCGTTCCCGGCCCATCCCGAATACATGGTGGACACCGCGCAGGTGCAGGCCTTGCTGCGCCGGCAAGACGGCGTGCTGGCCAGCATCCGCACCGAGGCCGAGTTCACCGGCAAGGTCTCCGGCTACAGCTACATCGTGGCGCGGGGCGACATCCCGGGCGCGCGCTGGGGCCGGGCCGGCGAGGACGGCGACGTCAACAGCATGAGCGCCTACCAGCTGGCCGACGGCAGCATGAAACCGGCGGCCGCCATCGCCGCGCAATGGGCCGCCAGCGGCATCGTGCCCGGCCGGCCGATCGCCTTCTACTGCGGCACCGGCTGGCGCGCGTCGATGGCGTTCTTCTATGCCTGGCTGATGGACTGGCCGCAAATCAGCGTCTACGACGGCGGCTGGTTCGAATGGAGCCACCACCACGGCCTGGCCAGCGACGCTTCCGCCTCCGGCCAGCGTTGCTGAGCTCCGCCGGGCACTTTCCAACTTTCCATACAAACGACCCGCCGGCCATCCAGATTCCTGGATGGCGGCTGATCCCGCATTGCTATTTCCACAAAGAATTTCTTTAGTAATCAAGAGCTTGCTGCGGATTTTTGGTGCGCAAGCGGCTGGCACAGCCATTGCTATCTATGTCGCACCCGCGGCAGCCGCCGGGGCCCACGACAACAAGAAACTGGAGAAGCCAAGTGAAAAAGAAACGCCCATTAACGCTCTACATCCTGGTCGCGATGATCCTAGGTGTGCTGGTCGGCTACGCCTGCCACGAAACCTTCCCCGACAAGAAGCTCAGCGCCGACATCGCCAGCCACATCTCCATCGTCACCGACGTGTTCCTGCGTCTGATCAAGATGATCATCTCGCTGCTGGTGTTCTCGACCCTGGCGGTCGGCATCGCCCACATGGGCGACGCCAAGGCTGCCGGCCGCGTCGGCATCAAGGCCATGGGCTGGTTCGTGATCGCCTCGCTGGCGTCGCTGACCCTGGGCATGCTGCTGTCTAACCTGATGCAGCTGGGCGCCCATCTGGGCCTGCCGCTGCCGCCGATCGACGCCGCCACGGGTCTTAAAACCTCGGCCTTCACGCTCAAGGAATTTGTCGCCCACATGGTGCCGAAGTCGCCGATCGAGGCGATGGCCAACAATGAAATCCTGCAGGTGCTGGTGTTCGCCGTCTTCTTCGGCAGCGCGCTGGGCGCGCTGGGCGAGGCGGGCGCCAAACTGACCGCCGTGATCGACCAGCTGGCGCAAGTGATGCTGCGCATTACCGGCGCCATCATGAACCTGGCGCCGCTGGCGGTGTTCGCGGCGATGGCCTCGGTCATCACCACCAACGGCCTCGGCATCCTGGCCACCTTCGCCAAATTCATGGGCGGCTTCTACCTCGGCCTGGCGTGCCTGTGGGCCTTGCTGGTGCTGGGCGGCTTCCTGTTCCTCGGCAAGCGCGTGTTCCGCCTGATCGGGCTGATACGCGAACCCTTCCTGCTGGCGTTTTCCACCGCCAGTTCCGAGGCGGCCTATCCCAAGCTGCTGCTGGCGCTGGACCGCTTCGGCGTGCAGCGCAAGATCTCCAGCTTCGTGCTGCCGATGGGCTATTCCTTCAACCTGGACGGCTCGATGATGTACTGCACCTTCGCCGTGCTGTTCATCACCCAGGCCTACGGCATCGAGCTCTCGCTCGGCACCCAGATCACCATGCTGCTGTTGCTGATGGTGACCTCGAAAGGCATCGCCGGCGTGCCGCGCGCGTCGCTGGTGGTGATCGCCGCCACGCTGAACCAGTTCCATATTCCGGAAGCCGGCCTGCTGCTGTTGATGGGCATCGACCAGTTCCTCGACATGGGCCGCTCGGCCACCAATGCGGTCGGCAACGCGGTCGCCACCGCCGTCGTCGCCAAGTGGGAAGGCGCGCTGGACCCGGAGCCTCAGGCATCGACCGTCGCCGAAATGCGCGCGGCTTGAATAAAAATATAAAAGAGGAGATTGAATTGATTCAAAAGTACATCTTGAGCGCCATGGCGCTGGGGCTGGTTACGCTGGGCGCGCAGGCGCAATCGTCGGTCACCGTGTATGGCGTGGCCGACGCCGGCCTGGTGCTGGAACGGGGCGGCAGCGCCGGTTCGGTGGAGAAGGTCAGCAGCGGCGTGGCCTCCGGCTCGCGCATCGGCTTCCGGGGCAAGGAAGACCTGGGCGACGGCCTGACGCTGACCTTCATCCTGGAAAACGGCTACGCCCTCGATACCGGCGCCGCCGGGCAGGGCGGCCTGCTGTTCGGCCGCCAGGCCTTGCTGTGCCTGACCGGCCGGGCCGGGGCGCTGAGCATCGGCCGCCAGTACACGCCGTTCTACAAAGCGCTCAACAATGTGGCCGACCCCTTCGTCACCGGCATGGCGGGCAATGCGCAAAACCTGTTCGCCAATAATTCGCGGGCCGACAACACGGTCGAGTACATCACGCCGCGCACCGGCGGCTTCGCGGCCGACGTGCAGTACGGCTTCGGCGAGACGGCCGGCGACAGCGCCGGCAACCGCTACCTCGGCGCCAGCGGCAGCTACGAAAACGGCCAGCTGAGCGTGGTGATCGCGCACCAGCGGCGCGACAACAGCGGCGCCACCGCGCACAGCCGCAACACCATGCTGGTGGGGCGCTACCGCTTCGGCGAAGTGACCGGCCACGTGGCGCACGCGCGCAACCGCGACCTGCTGGGCAACGACAGCCGCGATACGCTGCTGGGTTTCACCGCGGCGCTGGGCGGCGACAAAGTGATCGCCTCGCTGATCGATCATCACGACGGCTCGGGGCTGCGCCAGCACGCGCGGCAGGCGGCGCTGGGCTACAGCCACCCGCTGTCGCGCCGCACCGACCTGTATGCGGCCTACGGTCACATCATCAACCGCAACGGCGCCGCTTTCCGGGTCGGCACCGCCATCGACACCGGTTCCGGTACCACCGGAATGAACCTGGGTGTACGTCATGTGTTTTAATGTCAACTTCGGATGACAGAGAATGCAAGGAAGACTATGGCAGCATCGCACACCGCCGCGCCGTCGCGGCCAGGCCGCCGGCTGCTGCGCCTGGCGCGGTGGGCGGTGCTGCTGGCCTGCGGCCTGGCGCTGGCAGGGCTGGCGTGGCGCTGGATGGAGAACGTGGCCATCGACAAGCTGCGCGTGGCCGGCGCCCAGCGGCTCGACGGCTACGCGGTCAGCCTGGAGAACCTGCTGTCGAAGTACGATTTCCTGCCCGGCACGCTGGAGCTCAGCAAGGACGTGATCGCGCTGCTGCGCGAGCCCGGCGACGAGGCCTTGCGGGCCGAGGTCAACGCCTACCTTGAGCAGCTCAACCGCCGGTCCAAATCGACCACCATCTACATCGTCAACCTGCAGGGCGTGACGCAGGCGGCCAGCAACTGGCGCGAGGCGGACAGCTTTGTCGGCGACAACGTCGCGTTCCGGCCCTACGTGCGCGACGCGCTGCGGCGCGCCCCCGGCGGCTTTTACGGCGTCGGCACCACGCGCGGCGAACCGGGCTATTTTTTCGCCCACGGGATTTATCACAACGGCCGCATGCTGGGCGTGGCCACCGTCAAGGTCAATATCGAGTCGCTGGAAAAGGGCTGGGAGCAGGGCGCCGACAAGGTGCTGCTGGCCGATGCGCATGGCGTGGTGTTTCTCAGCTCGGTGCCGGAATGGAAGTACCGCACGCTGGCGCCGCTGACGCCGGAGGTGCTGCGGGAGCTGGAAACCTCGCGCCAGTATTTTTCGCACGCGCTGACGCCGCTGGGCATGCGCGAACTGCGCCCGCTCGACGGCGGCGCCGCCATCGTGGCCGCGCCTCCGCCGACGCCGTCCGGGTCCGCCCGCATGCTGAGCCAAGGCCGTTCGCTGGCGCCGCGCAACTGGCATTTCGTCTACCTGTCCGACCTGGGGCCGGCGCAGGCCAGCGCCCGCAATGCCTTCGTGGTCGCCTTGCTGGTGCAGGCGCTGGTGCTGCTGCTGGTGCTGTATCTGCGGCAGCGGCGCCGCCTCGGTCGCCAGCGGCTGCGCGCGCGCGAGGATTTGCAGCGTGCCTACGATCACCTGGAAACCATGGTGGCCGAGCGCACCTCCAGCCTGCAGAAAATGACGCACAACCTCAGCGAGGAAAACGCCGTGCGCCGCCAGGCCGAGCAAAAACTGCGGCAGGCGCAGAGCGAGCTGGTACAGGCCGGCAAGATGGCGGTGCTGGGCCAGATGTCGGCCGGCATCACGCATGAGCTGAACCAGCCGCTGACGGCGCTGCGCACCATGTCCGACAACGCGCAGGTGCTGATCGAGCGCGGCCGGCTGGACGAGGCCAGGTCCAACCTGGTGACCATTTCGCAGCTGGTCGGCCGCATGGGCGCGCTGACTGGCCAGCTGCGCCAGTTCGCCCGCAAGGCCGACGCCAGTCCGACGCCGGCGCCGGTGGCCGCCGCCGTCACCGCCGCGCTGTTCCTGGTCGAGCGGCGGGTGGAGCAGGAGCGGGTCAATTTCCGCATGTCGATGCTGAGCCCGGACGTGCGGGCGCTGTGCGACAGCAACCGGCTGGAGCAGGTGCTGGTCAACCTGTTCAACAACGCGCTGGACGCCATGGCCGACAGCGAGACGCGCCAGCTGACCGTCACTGTCGACGCCACCTTCACCCGGACGCTGATCGCGGTGGCCGATACCGGACCGGGGATACCGGAAGACATCCGCGCCCATTTGTTCGAACCGTTTTTCACCACCAAGGCGCAGGGCAAGGGCCTGGGACTGGGACTGGCGATCTCCGAGCAGATCGTGCGCGAATCGGGCGGCGTGCTGCGCGTGGAAACCACCGCCGCCGGCGGCGCCCGGTTCATCATAGAATTGCCGCTCGCGGCACAGGAGACAGCATGAAAGTATTATTGATTGAAGACGACGCCACCGTGCGCGCCGGCAGCGCGCAGGCGCTGGACCTGGCCGGGTTCGAGGTGGAAGCCTTCCACGCCGCCGAACCGGCGCTGGCCCGCATCACGCCCGGTTTCGCCGGCGTGGTGGTCAGCGACGTGCGCCTGCCCGGCATGAGCGGGCTGGAATTCATGGCGGCGGCGCGCGCCATCGACGCCCAACTGCCGGTGGTGCTGGTGACCGGCCACGGCGACATCACGATGGCGGTCGGCGCCATGCGCGACGGCGCCTACGACTTCATCGCCAAGCCGTATTCATCCGAGCAGCTGGCGGAGGTGGTGCAGCGCGCCGTGGAAACGCGCCGGCTGATGCTGGAGGTGGCCGCGCTGCGCCACCGCATCGAGCACGGCGTCGGCATCGAGGCCACGCTGCTGGGCGATTCGGCCGCGATGCGCGACCTGCGCCGCCTGATCCTCGACCTGGCCGACGAACCGGCCGATGTGCTGATCTACGGCGAAACGGGCACCGGCAAGGAAATGGTGGCGCGCTGCCTGCACCAGTTCAGCCGCCGCCACAAGCGCCATTTCGTTGCCCTGAATTGCGGCGCCATCCCGGAGACCATCTTCGAGAGCGAAGTGTTCGGCCACGAGCCGGGCGCCTTCACCGGCGCCGGCAAGCGCCAGATCGGCAAGATCGAGCATGCCGACGGCGGCTCGCTGTTCCTCGACGAGATCGAGAGCCTGCCGATGGCGCTGCAGGTCAAGCTGCTGCGCGTGCTGCAGGAGCGCTACGTCGAGCGGCTCGGCTCCAACAGCCCGGTGCCGGTGGACGTGCGCGTGATCGCCGCCGCCAAGGTCGATCTGAAGGAGTGGTCGGACCAGCAGAAATTCCGCAGCGATCTGTACTACCGCCTGAACCTGATCGTGCTGAACCTGCCCCCGCTGCGCGAACGGCGCGAGGATATCCCGCTGCTGTTCGAGCACTTCCTGCTGGGGGCGGCGGCGCGCGACAAACGCGCGGCGCCGCCGGTGCCGGGGCCGCGCGCGCCGTGGCGCACGGCCATGCGGCCGATGTGGCCGTCCGGCAGCAAGCGGCCGGTGCCGATCGGCGTGCCGGCGCTGTCGTA
>NZ_JBGLYQ010000042.1:0-62725 GCF_047304105.1 Duganella sp. Dugasp56 | reverse complement strand
GCCACGCGTGGCAGGTTGCCGGAACTGACCCCGCTTTTTTTTAAACTTCGTCTTCCTCGTCTTCTTCGGCCAGCTGGATCACGCCGGTGTTGAAGTTGTATTCGAACAGGTCGCCGTAGCGGCCCCATTCGATCGCCATGCGCAGCGCGCGTTCGGCTTCTTCTTCGCTCAGCGTGAAGCGCAGCAGCTTCAGGAACAGGTCTTCCGGCAAATCGCCGGACTTGTCCTGCTCCAGGCCGTGGCAGATGTAGGCGATCAGCGGCACGTGCTCCAGCAGCTGCTTGCCGAACACTTCCTGGCGCTCGGTGTTGGTCGCCGCGACGTAGCGGCCGCCCAGCTCCGTCAGCAGGATGTCGCCGTTGGTCAGGTAGGCAAAGCCCAGCAAAATCAGCGCGTTCAAGACTTCCAGCAGCTCGGCGTCGGTCAGCTCGGTCTCTTCGGCCAGCTGCGGCAGGTCGGCGCGGCCGGAGAACGGCTCCTCGGCCAGCAATTCCAATATCCCCTCCATGTGCGCGATGTCGGCCTGCGGCAGGCGGTCGCCCAGCTGCAGCTTGACTTCCTTCTCGCTGATCAGCCCCCGCTTGCCGGCGCCGGCCGTCATCAGCTCGTACACCTTGTCGATCAGATGGCGCACTTCGGCGCCTTCGGCCTTGCGCGGCTGCGGCAGCGAAATCGGCAGCTCGGCGCGCACGCGGCCCGGATCGCTGGCGAAGATCAGCACGCGGTCGGCCATCATCACCGCTTCCTCGATGTTGTGCGACACCACCAGGATGGCCTTGGTCGGGATCTGGCCCGACTGCCACAGCTCCAGGATCTCTTCGCGCAGGCGCTCGCCGGTCAGCACGTCCAGCGCGGAAAACGCCTCGTCCATCAACAGCACTTCCGGCTCCATCACCAGCGCGCGGGCGATGCCGACCCGCTGGCGCATGCCGCCGGACAGCTCGCGCGGCAACGCGCCTTCGAAGCCGGACAGGCCGATCAACTCGATCACTTTTTCCGCGCGGC
Organism: Duganella sp. Dugasp56; assembly: GCF_047304105.1. NCBI lineage: Bacteria > Pseudomonadati > Pseudomonadota > Betaproteobacteria > Burkholderiales > Oxalobacteraceae > Duganella > Duganella sp. Dugasp56. The sequence continues at coordinate 61,720 of NZ_JBGLYQ010000042.1, read as the reverse complement.
GCGCGCGCTCCTCGGCCGGCATGCCCTGCGCTTCCAGCCCCAGCTCGACGTTCTTCTGCACCGTCAGCCACGGGAACAGCGCGAACGACTGGAACACCATGCGGATGCCGCGCGCCGTGCCGTACAGGGGCATGCCGCGATAGAGCACCTGGCCGGCGTCGGCCTGGATCAGCCCCGCCATGATGCGCAGCATGGTCGACTTGCCGGAGCCGGACTGGCCCAGCAGCGCGACGATCTCGCCTTCGTTCAGCGTGAAGTCCACGCCTTCCAGCACCGAGCGCGCGGAGCCGTCGGCGCCGCGGAAGTGCTTGCCGACCGATTTCAATTCGACGATAGGAGTGCTCATGATTCTGTTCCTAGAAATGCAGCCGGCTTTCGGCCAGGGTGTACAAACGGCGCCAGACAAAGTGGTTGAAGCCCATGACGAAGATGCACATCACGCCGATGCCCAGCGCGATGCGGGGGAAGTCGCCGGCCACGGTCATCTCCTGGATGTAGCTGCCGATGCCGTGCGCCTTCAGCGTGGTCGGGCCCCAGCTGACGAATTCCGCGACGATGGCCGCGTTCCACGAACCGCCGGACGCGGTGATCGCGCCCGTGACGAAGCTGGGGAAGATGGCCGGCAGCAGGTAGCGGCGCCATTTCAGCCATCCGGTCAGGCCGAAGTTCTTGGCGGCGTGACGCAGCTCGGTCGGTATGGTCGAGGCGCCGGCGATGACGTTGAACAGCAAATACCACTGGGTGCCGAGGATCATCAGCGGCGACAGCCAGATGTCCGGATTCAGGTGGTAGCGCACGATCAGGATCACCGCCACCGGGAACACCAGGTTGGCCGGGAAGGCGGCCAGGAACTGCGCCACCGCCTGCGTGCGCGAGGCCCAGCGCGGATTCATGCCGATCCAGACGCCGATCGGCACCCATACCAGCGCGGCCAGCGCCAGCAGCAGCACCACCCGTATCATCGTGTACAGGCCGAGCGTGATCACGTGGCCCACTTCGCTCCAGCCCACTTCGGTGCTGATGAAGTGCACCAGGCTCCATAGGGCGTAGAACACGACGGCGGCGATCACCGCGTCCCAGACGCGCTGCGGCACCACCGATGCCTGGTCGCGGCGGGCGCGGATCGAGGTGCCGTCATGGCCGAGGCGGAACAGCGCGATGGAGCGCGATAGCATATTGCCGAACCATTCGACCAGCGCCTGCGTGCGCTCGGTGCGGCGCAGCCAGGTCAGCAGCCACGATTGCTGGCCGGCGTCGCCGCCGGTTTCCTCGAAGCGGAACTTGTCGGCCCAGGCCAGCAAGGGACGGAAGAACAGCTGGTCGTACAGCAGCACGCCGATCAACATGGCGGCGATGGCCCAGCCGATCGCGCCCAGGTTGCTTTGCTCGATCGCCAGCGCGATGTACGAGCCGATGCCGGGCAGCTTGATGTTCTGGTTGGAGACCGAGATCGCCTCCGACGCCACGACGAAGAACCAGCCGCCGGACATCGACATCATCATGTTCCACAGCAGGCCGGGCATGGCGAACGGCAGTTCCAGGCGCCAGAAGCGCTGCCAGCCCGACAGCTGGAACACCCGCGCCGCTTCCGACAATTCGGCCGGCACGGTGCGGAAGCCCTGGTAGGCGGAAAACGCCATGTTCCACGCCTGCGAGGTGAAGATGGCGAAGATGGCCGCGCATTCGACGCCCAGCAGGTTGCCGGGGAAGAGCGCGATGAAGGCCGTGACGGTGATCGACAGGAAGCCCAGGATCGGGATCGACTGCAAGATGTCGAGCAGCGGCACCAGCACTTTTTCCGCGACGCGGTACTTGGTGGTCAGCGCGGCGAACACGCAGCTGAACACCACCGACGCGCCCAGCGCGATGAACATGCGCAGCGTGGTGCGCAGCAGGTAGTACGGCAGATAGCTCGGATCGAGCGACAGCGGCAGCGCCTGCCCCAGTTCATAGGGGCGCGCCATTTGCTGGCTGCCGTACGCCATCAGGACGAACACCGCCAGCACGATGGGCAGCAGCGCCCAGTCCCAGCGGTTACCGCCGGCCTCCACCACCTGGCGGGGGAAAAATTGCCGTTTTTTTGTCATTGCTTTGTACTTTCTCTGGCAACGGGCGTCGCGTGGAGACGGGAAGGAAAATCCGGCCAGTATATGAGAGGCGGGTGACCGGATGGTGACACAGGCCGCCATTCTAAAGGAATATGGCCTTAAATATATTACGGTCGTGAAAGTTGGTGACTATTCAGCGGGGTTAACAAGCGCATAATAATGTGATTGATTTAGCCATGTTGCAGCAATATGAAACTGATCGCCGAAAAACGTTCCAGAACCGACAAATACGATGTGCTGCGCTTCGTGCGCAACAACGGCAGCGTGACCGAGGCGGTGATGCCGCGCCAGGGCATCCTGCCGCATGACCTGGTGCACTACGTGGTGGAGTCCGCGCTGCCGCTGCGGCATGGCTTCCTCAGCCTGCTGGCGCGCGGCGCCGATGCGCAGTTCGTCATGGTGGCGGTGCACGACCGGGCCAACAAGGAGGTCGAGACCGAGGCGGTGCAGGCGGAAGCCATCGTCGAGGGCTTGCAGGCCCAGTTGTGGTCGGGCGCGTTCGACGAGCAAGCCTTCCTGGCCGGCGCCGCCAGCGCCTGCACGGCGCGCGACAAGCAGCCGTTCGACTTCAAGCGCTTCGGCGTCGACATCAAGGCCGCGCTGTACGACCGCGCGCTGGCGCTGCACCAGCAATGGAACAGCGCGCCCTACTACAGCACCTTGTCGCTGGAATTCAGCCCGCAGCCGGTGTGACTACTTCAACCAGCCGCGGCGGCGGAAGTACCAGAACGGGGCGATCGCGCTGGTGATCATCAGCACGATGGCGAACGGATAGCCGAGCTGCCATTCCAGCTCCGGCAGCCACTTGAAGTTCATGCCGTAGATCGAGGCGATCAGGGTCGGCGGCAGGAAGGCGACGCTGGCCACCGAGAAGATCTTGATGATCTTGTTCTGGTTGATGTTGATGAAGCCGACCGTGGCGTCCATCAGGAAGTTGATCTTGTCGAACAGGAAGGAGGTGTGGCCGTCCAGCGACTCGATGTCGCGCAGGATCTGCCGGGCTTCCTCGAACTGTTCCGAATTGAGCAGCCGGCCGCGCATCAGGAAGCTGACCGCGCGCCGCGTGTCCATCATGTTGCGGCGGATGCGGCCGTTCAAGTCTTCCTCGTGGGCGATGGCGTTCAGCGCGGCGGCCGCGTCCTGGTCGGTGAATTCTTCCTGCAGCACGCGGCCGCTGACCTCTTCCAGGTTCTGGTAGATGCCTTCGAGCGCGTCGGCCGAATACTCGGCGTCGGTCGCGTACAGGTCCAGCAGCACGTCCATGTAGTCGGCGATCGAGCCGGGACGCGAGCGGGCGCGCATGCGCACCAGGCGGAACACCGGCAGGTCGTCGGTATGCACCGAGAACAGCATCTTGCGCGCCAGGATGAAGGCCACCGTGACGATGCGCGACGGGCCGTCCTCTTCTTCCAGCAGGAAGTCGGTGCGCAGGTGCAGGTCGCCGTTTTCCGCCTCATAGTAGCGGGCCGACGCTTCGATGTCCTTGACTTCGTCCTCGCCAGGCAGGGTGACGCCGTAGATGGCCTTGACCCATGCGCGTTCGTCATCCGTCGGGTCGGTCAGGTCGACCCAGACCGGCTCGACCTGTTCCAGGTCTTCGCGACTGTCGATGGGCACCTGGTTGAGCCGGCCATTCTGGAGAACGAAAACATTAATCATGGGTACGCAAGCCTTCTGGAAACAGCGCAAGTGTACCCGCAAAGCCCCTGCCGAGGCCAGCCTGCCATGCGGTTTTTCACCCTAGCGGGTGGCTTTTTCTATCATTTTGTCGGTGGCCGACTGCGGGGCGCTGTCGGCAGGGTCCGGCTTGGGGACTTTGGGCGCTTCGATGCCCCGGGTGTCGATGGCCTTGACCACCTGGCCGTCCTTGCATTCGACGTCCGACAGCACGGTCTTGCCGTTGATGACGCACTTGCGCAGCACGCCGGCCGGCACCACCGGCACGGCCGCCGCGGCCGCCGCGGCCGCCGATGATGCCGATGCGCCTGCGGCCGGCACCGGCTTGCCGGCCAGCTTGGCCAGTCCTTCGGTGAAAAAGTTGCGCTCGTGGCGGGCCGACATCAGAAACGCCATCGCAATCGCCGCCAGCGTCGCCATGACGATGGCCACCTGGATCAATCCGAGTCCCCGCTGCTTGCTCAACATAGCTGCCTCCTAAGGTAATTCCGCCGATCCCATGCGGCGCAGGATTACGCCGGTGCGTCGTGCCAGGTAGCCCGAGTCGCGGTGCTTGTCGAAAAAGCGCGGATTGGGCAGCATCACCGCCAGCTTGGCGGCCTGGGCCGCGCCCAGGTTGGCCGCGCTGACGCCGTAGTAATGCCGCGCCGCCGCCTCGGCGCCGAACGTGCCGGTGCCGAACTCGACCACGTTCAGGTAGATCTCGAAGATGCGTTCCTTGTCCATCAAGGTTTCCAGCATGTAGGTGATGATCAGCTCCTGGCCCTTGCGCACATAGCTGCGCGAACCGGACAGGAACAGGTTCTTGGCCAGCTGCTGGGTGATGGTCGATCCGCCCGACACCACCTTGTGCTTCTTGTTGTTCTTCTCGTAGGCCTTTTGCAGCGCGTCCCAGTCCACGCCTTCGTGCTCGGAGAAGTTGGCGTCCTCGGAAGCGATGATGGCGCGCTTGAGGTTGTTCGAGATGCGGTTGTACGGCACCCACATCTGCTGGATGTTCGCGTTCGGGTTTTTCTCGCGCAGCGCCGACTGCTGTTCGCGCATGAAGCTGGTCATCGACGGGTTGTGGTCAACCCACCACCAGATCTGCAGGAAGAAATACAGCTGCACCACCGCGACCAGCAGCACCGGCACGATGAAGATCCACTTCACCCAGCGCCACTTGCCCGCCTTGGCCGCGCTCACAGCTTGGCCCGCAACGCTTGCAGTACTTCCGCCGTGTCCGGCCGCACGCCGCGCCACAGGCTGAACGCCTCGGCGGCCTGCTCGACCAGCATGCCCAGGCCGTCGCGCAGCTTCAACTGTGCGCCGTGCCGGTCCGCGAACTGCAAGAATACCGTGGGGGAGGCTCCGTACATCATGTCCAGGGCAAGCGAACCGGGGCCGAAGATCGATGGCGATATCGGCGGCAGCTCGGCGCTCAGGCTGGCCGAGGTGGCGTTGATGACGATGTCGAACGCGCCTTCCAGCGCGCTGAAACCGCAGGCCGATACCACGCCCTCGCCGCCCAGCGCGGCAAACTGTTCGACCAGCGCTTCGGCGGTTGCCACCGTGCGGTTGGCGATGACCAGTTGCGCCGGACGGTGTTCCAGTATCGGCAGCACCACGCCGCGCGCCGCGCCGCCCGCGCCCAGCAGCAGCACGCGCTTGCCGGTAATCGTCACGCCGGCGTTGCTGACGATGTCCGTCACCAGCCCGGCGCCGTCGGTGTTGTCGCCAACGATGCCGTCCGCGGTGAAGTGCAGCGTGTTGACGGCGCCGGCCGCGCGCGCGCGGATGGTCAGCGCCTGCGCCACCTTGACCGCGTCCAGCTTGAACGGCACGGTGACGTTGGCCCCGAGGCCGCCCTCGGCAATGAAGGCTTGCACGGCGGCGGCGAAGCCGTCCACCGGTGCCAGGCGCTTTTCGTAACTGATGTCTTGCCCGGTCTGCGCCGCGAAGGCCGCATGGATCTCGGGTGATTTGCTGTGGGCAATCGGATTGCCGAATACGCAGTAGCGGTCCATCAACGTCCTCCGCCGCTTAAGTCGGCTTGTAGTTTGTCTTCGCGGGTGAATTTGAAGGTGGTGACGATCACCCACAGATCGTCCTTGTCGGTCGACAGCATGTTCGGCGGGAACTTGCCGAACGGTGCGGAACGGCGCACGATGTTCATCGCCGCCTCGTCCAGCGCCTGGTTGCCGGAACTGCGGTCGACCTTGATGCCGCCGTCCCGCTCATAAATCGTGCCGTCCTGGAACACCGGGATCGACAGCACCAGTTGCCCGTACAGCTTGCGACCGTTGACGTTGGGGAAGTTCAAGGTCCCGGTGTCCTCGATCTTCTTCTGGATGGTCTTGTAGTACATCGCGTAACCCACGCCGCGCGTGCTCGGCGTGATGAAGGTTTTCTTCGGCCGCTTGTTCTGGTCTTCGATGGTCTCGCTGATCTCGGCGGCGCGGCGGGCGATGGCCTTGCTGGCGTCCAGCAGGTCGGCGCCGGTCGGCAACGGATCGGGCTTGCTCTTTTCCGTGACCGGCGGCGCGGTGAACGGCGTCTGCCTGGCCGCCTGCGTCAGCAGGTTCTTTTGCTGCTCTTCCAGCTCGGCGATGCGGCGCTTGGCGGCCTTGATGCTGTCGCCGGTTTCCATCTTGCGCATGTCCGGCAGCGGCGACTTGGAGCGGCCCTGGTCGACATTGCCGCCGCCGTCCAGGTTGGCCTGGGCCAGCGCCTCGGCTTTCAAGGGCGCCTTGCTGTGCTTGGCGTTGACCAGTATCACTTCCAGCCCCGGATCGGTCGGTTGCACGGGCGTGGGCTTGGGGGCGACAAAATGCACCGCAAGCAACGCGCCGTGGGCCAGCAGCGAGATGCCGGTGGCGAGGTACAGGAACCGATTTTCTTGAAAAGACTTCACGCGAGGCCGGGTTAAGAAAGATAGCGCTGTGATTTTACGTCAAAGCGAGCGCGGGGCTGCGGGTTTTATTCCGCAGCGGGCTCCTCGGCGGCGGCCTCGACCGCCACTTCCGGCGCATCGACCGCGTCTTCCGGGACTTCCTCGTCCTCGTAGTCCAGCTCGGCATCGGCGGCCACCGTTTCGGCGGCCGGGATTTCCAGGATGCGCGCTTCGATGGTCAGGTCGACCTCGTCCCAGCGCAGGATGTCCAGCTTGACCTGGGCGCCGCGCGCCACCTGCGGCATGCCCGGCAGGCGGATGATCAGCGGAATGTCAACCAGGCGCAACACCTCGTCCTTGAGCACCACCGCCTCGACCTGGCGCGCATCTTCCTGACCCAGCCAGCGCAGGCACCAGTAGCGCTCCATGTTGGCCTGGTGGTCGCCATAGGCCGCGTAGGCCGCGTCGAACTGCGACACGATCGCGAACAGTTCGGCGTCCTTGGGCTTGAAGTGCGCGACCAGCGGCGCCGTCACGCCATGCTCGGCGCAGGCCAGGATCTGCCACTGGTTGACCAGGTCGGTATAGCGGCGCAGCGGCGACGTGCTCCACGCGTACTGGTCCACGCCCAGGCCCTGGTGCGGCGCCGCATGGGTGACCATGCGCACCTGCATCTTGGCGGCCCAGCCGCCGACGCCCTGGCCCTGGCTGCGATAGATGCCCGGCACGCCGTGGTCATGCATCAGCTTGCCCCAGGTGCTGTTGGCGAAGATCATCAGTTCGGCGACGATCTTGTCCAGCGGCGCGCCGCGCTTGCGGCGGCTGACGGTGACCACGTCGTTTTCCACGTAGAAGTTGAAGTCCACGCGGTTGTTCTGTTCCGGCTTGAGGCCGAAGCCTTCGCGCTTGACCATGCGCGCCGCCTCCAGCACCTGCGCCCATTTCCAGATCAGGCCCAGCTCTTCCTTGTGCTTGTACTCGCCCTCGCCGCTGGCCAGGGTTTCCTCGTTGACCAGGTCGTCCAGGTCGTTGTGGCGCAGGTTGCTGGCGATCGGCACCATCTCGGCGCGGGTCTCGGTGGCCAGCACCGACCAGTCGGCCGGGTTCAGCGTGGCGTACAGCGACAGCGCCGGGCAGGTCTTGCCCTCGGCCAAGGTGAACGCTTCGACGATGGCGTCCGGCAGCATGGTGATTTTGTCGCCGGGCATGTAGACGGTGGACATGCGCGCGCGCGCCATCTTGTCGACCGCGTCGTCCGGCTTGATGCCCAGGCCGGGCGCGGCGATGTGGATGCCGATCTTGACGTTGCCGTCGGCAAGCTTGGTCACGGAGAAGGCGTCGTCGATCTCGGTGGTGGTGACGTCGTCGATCGAGAACGCCTGCACGTCGGCCAGCGGCAGATTGGTCGGCGGCACCGGCACGGCGACATCCGGGAAACCGGCGCCGCGCGGGAAGTTCTCGAACAGGAACTTGGCCATGTGCAGCGCCTTCGGCGACGCCACGCCGCCGGCCGCCAGCATCAGGCGCTGCGGGTTGGTGTGCAGCTCATTGCACGCCGCTTCCAGCGCCTTGTATTCGATGGAGTTCTTGTCCGGCTTGAACAACAGCTGCATGACCATGTTCTGCATCGAGGCCGGCAGCTTGTTGGCCTTCAGCTCCTCGACATATTCGGCCTGGACCAGCGCCTGCTGTTTCTTCTTCTCGATGCCGGCCTGCGCGGCGCGCAGCGATTGCTCGGGCGCGGCCTTGTAGCGGCCACGGCCTTTTTTATAGAAGTAGATCGGCGCCGAATGCAGGCTCAGGATCAGGCCGGCGGCCTCGGCCGGCAACGGCGCGTGGCCGAAGTATTCGGCGCCCAGCTCGGCAAAGCCGAACTCCTCCTCGCCCGCGACTTCCCACAGGAATTCGAGGTCGATGTCGGCGGCCACGGCCTTGGCCTGTTCCATCAAATCCGTCGGCGACGGCTTCTCGTACTGCAGCAGCACGTCCTTGATCTTGACCTTGGTGCGCTTGCCGCTGGCCATCTCAACCTGGTAGGCCTCGCCGGCTTGCGACATCATGGTGCCGACCTTGAAATCGCCGGATTCTTCGAAAAATAGATTCATTGCTAGCTTCTGTTCGTTGTTATTTGTTTCAATTCCAGTACGGAAGGCAAAAACACTTCCGTCACCAGCAGGGTACCTTGACGGCGCCTATATAGACAGCGCCGCGCATAGAGTATGAGTTCTTCCGGGCTGTCGAGCCCGAGGGCAGTGCGTGCGCGCTGTGCCAAGGGATGCCCTGCGCGCAATCTTGCAAATTCCAACACGCCGCGCCGTACCTGCGGGTCGCCGAACAAGGTCGATCCCAGCGAGCGCTCGCCCAGCGCGCTGAACAAGGGCCAATCCGCGGCCGTGGCCGACATCGGCACCACCGTGTGGGCGAACACCACAGGCGTATTATCACACCGCAGCAGCACTTCCCTCTCCCAAACGCGGCCGGGGCGATGCATGCCGATGGCCGCCGCCTCGTCGCTCAGGCAGCGCGCGGTGGTTTGATGCAGGCACTGCACGCGGAAATCCCGGCTGTGGGCCTTCAGCTTGGCGGTCAGCGAGCCGCCGGCCGTCAGCCACCGGCGGTATTGCTGCGGCGCGTTCAGCGCCAGCACGTGCGGCTGCCATTGCGTTTGCCGCAGCGACGGCGTACGTACCGTCACTGCGCCGCCTCGATGCCGCAAAATTCCAGTACTTCGTCCAGATAGTCGGGGAACTCGGAAATGCCATGGTCGCTGCCCTCGATCACGTGCTGGCGCGCGCCCGCATAGTGCGCCACCATGTCGCGATAGTCCAGCACTTCGTCGCCGGTGGCGGCGATCAGGAAGTAGCGTTGCTGGCGCGTGACCGGATTGACGGCCAGCGCGCGCAGCTCTTCTATATATTCCTGCTTGAACTCGAACGGTTCGTCGGAATGGTACTGGGTGGTGACGCCGACGTGCTGGTCCAGGTCCTTGAGCGGCACGATGGCCGGGTTCAGCAACACGGCGCGGCAGCCGATGCGCTCGGCCAGCCAGGTGGCGTAATAGCCGCCCAGCGAGGAGCCGACGACGGTTAAATCGTGGGCCGGGATGCCTTCTATTAAGGAGAGCGCCAGTTCCATCGCCAGTTTCGGCGAGGCCGGCAGCTGCGGGCAGATGAACTGCTCCGACAGGCCCAGCGCCGCCATGCGCTCGCCCATCACGCGCGCCTTCATCGACTTTGGCGAGGAGCGGAATCCGTGCAGATAGAGAATCATCAAGCCAGCGCTTCCAGGATTTTGTCGTGCACGCCGCCGAAGCCGCCGTTGCTCATGACGATGATCTGGTCGCCCGGCATGGCCGCCTTGACGATGGCGGCGACCAGCACGTCGATGTTGTCGTAGGCGGTGGCGACTTCGCCCAGCGGTGCCAAGGCGTCGCCCAGGCTCCAGCCCAGCGCCTGCTGGCTGCCGAAACCGAAGACCAGGTCGGCGTCGACCAGGCTGCCCGGCAGCGCATCCTTCATCGCGCCCAGCTTCATGGTGTTGGAGCGCGGCTCCAGCACGGCCAGGATGCGGGTTTGCTTGCCGACCTTCTGGCGCAGGCCGCCGACGGTGGTGGCGATGGCGGTCGGGTGGTGGGCGAAATCGTCATACACGGTAATATTGTTTACCACGCCGCGCACTTCCATGCGCCGCTTGACGTTTTCAAACGTGGCCAGCGACTTGGCCGCCTGCGCCACCGGCACGCCGACGTGGCGGGCGGCGGCGATCGCGGCCAGCGCGTTGGCGCGGTTGTGCTTGCCGGTCAGACTCCACTCGACGTGGCCGGCCACTTCGCCGCCGAAGATGACATCGAAACTGCCGTCATCGTATTCGTTCATGGTCCAATCGGCGTCGCCGGCGCGGCCGAAGCTTTCCTTCTCGCTCCAGCAGCCGCGCTTGAGCACACGCTGCAGCGCCGGCTCGTCGGCGTTGTAGACGATCCGGCCGATGCCCGGCACCGTGCGCGCCAGGTGGTGGAATTGGGTTTCGATGGCGCCCAGATCGGGGAAGATGTCGGCGTGATCGTATTCCAGGTTGTTCATGATCGCGGTCTTGGCGTGGTAGTGCACGAACTTGCTGCGCTTGTCGAAGAACGCGGTGTCGTACTCGTCGGCCTCGATGACGAAGAAGATGGAATCGTTGTCGCCTTGCATGCGGGCCGACACGCCGAAGTTCATCGGCACGCCGCCGATCAGGAAGCCCGGCGCGTAGCCGGCGTCTTCCAGGATCCAGGTCAGCATGGCCGAGGTGGTGGTCTTGCCGTGCGTGCCGGCGACGGCCAGCACCCATTTGTCTTTTAATATGTGGTCGCCGATCCACTGCGGGCCGGAGACATACGGCAGGCCGCGGTTCATGATCTCCTCGATCAGCGGATTGCCGCGCGAAACCACGTTGCCGATCACGTACAGGTCGGGGTTGAGCTGCACCTGCTCCGGGCCGTAGCCCTGTATCAGTTCTATGCCCTGGGCTTCCAGCTGGGTGCTCATCGGTGGATAAACGTTGGCGTCGCAGCCGGTGACGCGGTGGCCCGCTGCTTTTGCCAGGACCGCCAGGCCGCCCATGAAGGTGCCGCAAATACCGAGGATATGAATATGCATAGTAATTAAGACGACGAATGAATACGGGATTTTACCCGACCCGCCGCCCTTTTCCCGGTTCAGAGTATTATCTCGTCCATGACGCCGAATGTTATCGAAGAAGTTCTGCTGCTGCGCGCGGAGATCGCCGCCGCCGCCGCACGCCTGATCGTCCAGGACGGCCAGGACTACAATTCGGCCAAGCGCAAGGCCGCCAAGCAAATCCTCGGCGACACCCAGCCGCCGCTGAACCTGCTACCCGACAACGCGCAGATCGAGGCGGAAGTGCGGATCTACCAGTCGCTGTTCCATGCCGACACCCAGCCCGCGCGCCTGTTCCGGCTGCGCACGCTGGCGGTCGACATCATGGAAGGCCTGGCCGCGTTCCATCCCTACCTGACCGGCGCCGTCCTGAACGGCACGGCCGGCCCGCACGACGATATCCACCTGCAGCTGTTTGCCGACAGCGCCAAGGAGGTGGAAATCTTCCTGCTGAACCGCAATTTGCAAATCGACATCTCCGAGACGCCGCACTTCAAGGGACCGCGCCACGGCTCGGTCGAGACCGTCAGCTTCATGTGGCACAAGGAAGGCGTGCACGCCGCCCTGTATGAGCTGGACGATTTGCGCGGCGCCGTCAAGACGCGCGGCGACGGCAAGCTGATGCGCGCCGATATCGCCACCGTGCGCGCCCTATTAGTTAACAGTGTCCACCCACCCCCATCCGAACCATCCACGCCATGAACCAAAAACACCTTGCCGCCTACGTTGTTGTCGCTTTGGCATTCGCCGCCTCCGGCGCCTATGTCGGCTTACATAAGCAGGAGGCTGCACCACCTATAAGCACCACCGTAGCACCGGGCGTCACCGGCCCCGTCGACGACCTGTATAAACAGACGCTGCCGGACGCCAAGGGCGCCGCCACCGCGCTGGCCCAATATAAGGGCAAGCCATTGCTGGTCAATTTCTGGGCGCCGTGGTGCGGCCCGTGCGTGCAGGAGATGCCGGAGCTGTCGGCGCTGGCCGCCGGAGATGAGGGTAAGAAGCTGCAAGTTATCGGAATTGGTATCGATTCGCCAACAAATATCGCCGAATTTAGCGACAAGTTCAAGATCACCTACCCGGTCTTCGTGGCCGGCATGGCCGGCACCGACCTGTCGCGCCAGTTCGGCAACAGCGCCGGCGGCCTGCCCTACACGGTGCTGATCGGCGCCGACGGCCAGGTCAAGAAGACCTATCTGGGCCGCCTGAAGTTCGACGAATTGCGCAAGGACCTCGCAACTCTGTAATCAGTTTCATAAGTTTTTTTCTCTTGCCAATGCCGGCAGTTGGCGGCAAAATGCGGAACTTTCGCGGAAAACGGTCTTGAACCCATGGCAAAAAACCTCCTACTGCTCAACGGTCCCAACCTGAATTTGCTGGGAACCCGCGAGCCCGAGGTCTACGGCGCTAGCACTTTGGCCGACATCGAACGCGCTGCCCAGGCACAAGTCCAGGCGGCGGGCGCGAGCTTGTCCTGCTTTCAGAGCAACCACGAAGGGGCACTGATCGACCGCATCCATGCCGCCAGAACGGAAGGCGTGGACGCCATCGTCATCAACCCGGGCGGCCTGACCCACACCAGCGTGGCCTTGCGCGACGCCCTGGCGGGGGTGGCGATACCGTTTGTTGAAGTGCATATTTCGAATATTTACCAGCGCGAGTCGTTTCGCCACCACTCATTTCTAAGCGCGATCGCCATAGGTACTATTTGCGGGCTGGGTATCGAAGGATATCGGTTTGCCATCGACTTCGTACTTAAAAACCGTTAATCTACGCGATCTGCGCGCAATTCCGCACGGTTCCGCCCAAAAGGCGCTACCGCTCACACTTACATAACAAGACATTCCTGGGGGTTACATGGATCTACGCAAGCTGAAGACCTTGATTGATTTGGTCGCGGAATCGGATATCGCCGAGCTCGAAGTGACCGAAGGCGAGAGCAAAGTACGCATCGTCAAGTCGTCCGCCATGCCGCAAAACCAGATGGTGATGATGCAGCCGCAAGGCATGCACCAGTACCATGCCGCTCCGGCCCCAGCCGCAGCGCCGGCCGCCGCAGCAGCGCCGGTACCGGCCGTTGCCGCCGAGCCTGTCGGCCACATCGTCAAATCGCCGATGGTCGGCACCTTCTACCGTTCGTCGGCCCCGGGCTCCCCTGCTTATGTGGAAGTGGGCGCCACCGTCAAGGAAGGCGACACCCTGTGCATCATCGAAGCGATGAAGCTGCTGAATGAAATCGACGCCGACAAGTCCGGCACGATCACCCAGATCCTGGTCGAGAACGGCCAACCGGTCGAGTTCGGCCAACCGCTGTTTGTGATAGGCTAAGACCGGCCTGCGCCCTCCCCATCGGTGACGGGCGCGCCGGCTTGGTCCGCATTCCCTCCTCTACCTGACGTTACCGGAGCTACCGGTGCTCACAGACATACGCGAACCTATCATGTTTGAAAAAATCCTCATCGCCAATCGTGGCGAAATTGCCCTCCGTATCCAGCGCGCATGCCGCGAGCTGGGCATCAAGACGGTTGTGGTCCACTCGGAAGCAGACAAAGACGCCAAATACGTGAAGTTGGCGGATGAATCGGTATGCATCGGCCCCGCGCCGTCGACGCTCAGCTACCTGAACATGCCGGCCATCATCAGTGCGGCCGAAGTGACGGACGCGGAAGCGATCCACCCGGGCTATGGCTTCCTGTCGGAAAACGCCGACTTCGCCGAGCGCGTGGAGAAATCCGGTTTCGTCTTCATCGGCCCGCGCTCCGACTCGATCCGCCTGATGGGCGACAAGGTCTCGGCCAAGCAAACCATGATCAAGGCCGGCGTGCCGTGCGTGCCCGGTTCGGACGGCGCGTTGCCCGACGATCCAAAGGCGATCGTGCAAATTGCGCGCAAGGTCGGCTACCCCGTCATCATCAAGGCGGCCGGTGGCGGCGGTGGCCGCGGCATGCGCGTGGTGCATACCGAGGCGGCGCTGATCAATGCCGTGGCGATGACCAAGACCGAAGCGGGCACCGCTTTCGGCAACCCGGAAGTCTATATGGAGAAGTACCTGGAAAATCCGCGCCACGTGGAAATCCAGATCCTCGCCGACGAACACAAGAACGCCGTCTGGCTGGGCGAACGCGACTGCTCGATGCAGCGCCGCCACCAGAAGGTCATCGAAGAAGCGCCGGCGCCGGGCATCCCGCGCAAGCTGATCGAGAAGATCGGCGACCGCTGCGCCGAAGCCTGCCGCAAGATCGGCTACCGCGGCGCCGGCACCTTCGAGTTCCTGTATGAAAACGGCGAGTTCTACTTCATCGAGATGAACACCCGCGTGCAGGTCGAGCATCCGGTGACGGAAATGATCACCGGCATCGACATCGTGCAGGAACAGATCCGCATCGCCGCCGGCGAGAAGCTGCGCTTCCGCCAGCGCGACGTGATGCTGTCCGGTCACGCCGTCGAGTGCCGCATCAACGCCGAAGACCCGTTCAAGTTCACGCCGTCGCCAGGCCGCATCACCTCCTGGCACGTGCCGGGGGGCCCGGGCGTACGCGTCGACTCGCATGCCTATGCGGGTTATTATGTACCGCCGCACTACGATTCGATGATCGGCAAGGTGATCGCCTATGGCGCCACGCGCGAGCAGGCGATCCGCCGCATGCAGATCGCGCTGTCGGAAATGGTGGTCGAGGGCATCCAGACCAACATCCCGCTGCACCGCGAGCTGATGGTCGATGCCCGCTTCATCGAAGGCGGCACCAACATCCACTATCTGGAGCAGAAGCTGGCCGACATGCCGGACCTGCATAAACTGAGTTTGAGCAACAAGGCGCCACAATAATGAGCTGGACTGAAATCGTCATCGAAATCGCACGCGATCACGCGGAAGCCCTGTCGGACGCGCTGATGGACGTGGGCGCGCTGTCGGTCTCCGTGGAAGACGCGGACGAAGGCACCGACGCGGAAAAGCCGCTGTTCGGCGAGCCGGGCATGGAACCGACCGAGGCGGCGTGGGAACACAGCCGCGTGGTGGCCCTGACCAATGAAGATGACGACCAGGCCGTGATCGTGGCGGCCGCCGCCGCGCAGATCGGCCTGGCGACGCTGCCCAAGTTCGCCACCCGCAAGGTGGAGGAGCAGGACTGGGTGCGCCTGACGCAGTCGCAGTTCGCGCCCATCCATATCGGCAAGAACATCTGGGTCGTGCCGAGCTGGCACGAAGCGCCCGACGCCAACGGCCTGATCCTGGAACTGGATCCGGGCCTGGCTTTCGGCACCGGCAGCCATCCGACCACCCGCCTGTGCATGGAGTGGCTGGAGGCGCATCCGGCGCCGGGCAAGACCGTGCTCGACTACGGCTGCGGCTCCGGCATCCTGGCGATGGTGGCCAAGAAGGTCGGCGCCGGCGAAGTGGTCGGCGTGGACATCGATCCGCAGGCGATCGAATCGGCGGCCGACAATGCCCAGCGCAACAAGTGCGAGATCGAGTACTTCCTGCCGGACACGTTCGCGCAATCGCAGCACGCGACGCAGCGTTTCGACATCGTCGTGGCCAACATCCTGTCGAGCCCGCTGAAGCTGATGGCGCCGATGCTGTCGGGCCGCGTGGCCGACGGCGGCGCGCTGATCCTGTCGGGCGTGCTGGCGCGCCAGGCCGAGGAAGTGGCGGCCGCGTATGCGCCGTTCATCAAGCTCGGCGTTTGGGCTGAGCAGGACGGCTGGGTGGCGCTGCATGGCCGCCTCGGCAGCGATGTGGTTCCGGCTGCGCGCTAAGCCCGGCAATGGCACTCGCCACCAAATGCCCCCACTGCAACACGGTATTTCGGGTCGCCCATGACCAGTTGAAATTACGTGGGGGCATAGTGCGCTGTGGCTCCTGCAATGAAGTCTTTGACGGCAACGCGGCGCTGCTCGATCCCTCCAGCTCGCCGCTGAGCCCACCGCCGCCGGCCAGCCCCGCGCCGGCGCCCGTTCCCGAATACCCCGCATCTCCACTGCCCGAGCCGACGCCGCTCGATGAAAAACTGGCCGCGCTGGATACCCGCGCCGCCGAAGTGCTGGGCAGCGAACCGATCTTCACGCTGGAACTCGACACCGCGATGGACGCGGCCGAGATCGCCGGCGCCGACGATGCACCGGTCGCCGACAGCGAGCCGGCGCCCGACCCCGACGACAGCTTCGACGACGAGCCGATCGCCGCCGCGGCCATGCCGGCGATCGCGCTGCCGGCCGAACCGGCCGCCGTCCCGCCCGCCGCCGAGGAAGCGTTCGACCTCGATCTGGACGTCGAGCCGGAGCCGGAGCCTGAAGCTGAACCGGCAGCGGAGCCGGCCGCGGCCGATGCCGAGCCACCGCTCGAAGACGCGCTCACCATCGAAGCCATGTCCGACGAAGAGCTGGAGGCCGCGCTGCAGGCGGAGCTGGCGGTCATGGAAAACCGTGCGCCGGAGCACGAGCCGGAGGATGAGGAAGAACCCTCCCCCGACGCCTTCGCCGACATGCTGGCCGCGACCGACCGCCGCGAGCCGACGCTGGACGAGACGCCGGTCGAGGCCGCCGCAACCGCCGCTCCCGCCCCACGCCACGACGAACTGGACGAGGTGGATGAGGAAGCCCTGGTGCAGCTGTCCTCGGCCGGACTGGCCGAAGCCCAGGCCGCCCGGGTGCACACGCTGTCCGCGCCGGCCGTCGAGGACGCAGCCGTCGCGGACGAGGCCGCCGACCACGCCGATGTGGCGGCCGAGGACGACGCCGACGAGCCCGGCTTCGTCAAGCGCGACCGCCGCCGCCGGAAGTTCGGCAAGGCCGCCACCATCGCCATGAGCCTGGGCTCGGTGCTGCTGGTGGCCGCGCTGATCGGCCAGGGCCTGACCACCTTCCGCAACCAGATCGCCGCCGCGCTGCCGCCGCTCAAGCCCGGCCTGCTGGCCGCCTGCAACGCGCTCGGCTGCAAGATCGAACTGCCCACGCAGATCGACGACCTCACCATCGAACAGGGCGAGCTGCAGACCCTGAGCGAGACCACGTTCTCCTTCACCACGCTGCTGCGCAACCAGAGCGCCACCGCGCAAGCCTGGCCGCACATCGAACTGGTGCTGGACGACGCGTCCGACAAGGCCGTGTTGCGCCGCGTGTTCACGCCGCGCGACTATCTCGGCGCCGACGTCGCGCTGGACAAGGGTTTCGCCCCGCACACCGAGCAATCTGTCAAACTGTACTTCGAGCTGAACCAGCTGAAAGCATCCGGCTATCACATCGCAGTCTTCTATCCATAAAGACCTATCATGACTCAGACCTCCCTGATTTGCGGCTCGATCGCAATCGACACCATCCTGCAATTCCCGGGCCGCTTCGACAGCATCCTGCTGGCCGACCAGCTGCACAAGGTTAACGTCTCGTTCCTGGCGCCGACCATGCGCACCGAATTCGGCGGCTGCGCGCCGAACATCGCCTACAACCTGCAGATGCTGGGCGGCGATCCGCGCATCGTCGGCGTCATGGGCCAGGACAACGCCGCCTACATGGAACGCTTCCGCAAGCTGGGCCTGGCCACCGACAACATCCTGATCAAGCCGGAAGCGTACAACGCGCAGTGCTTCGTCACCGCCGACGAGGACAACAACCAGATCAACGCCTTCCACCCGGGCGCCATGTCATACGCGCACGAGAACGACATCGCCAAGGCGGGTCCGGCGCGCCTCGCCATCATCTCGCCGGACGGCCACCTAGGCATGAAGAAGCACGCCGCCGACCTGGCCAGGCTGCAGATCCCGTTCATCTTCGATCCGGGCCAGCAGCTGCCGATGTTTAACGGCGAAGAGCTGATCGAGTTTATCGACAAGGCCACCTACGTCACCACCAACGACTATGAAATCGAACTGCTGATGGACCGCACCGGCCTGACCGTGCCGGACATCGCCGGCCGCCTGGAAGCGCTGATCGTCACCCGCGGCGAGAATGGTTCGGAGATTTACACCGGCGGCCAGCGCATCGAGATCCCGGCCGTGCCGGTGGCCGAGGCGATCGACCCGACCGGCTGCGGCGACGCGTACCGCGCCGGCCTGCTGTTCGGCATCACCAACGGCTGGAAGTGGGAAACCACCGGCCGCCTGGCCAGCCTGCTGGGCGCGATCAAGATCGCCAGCAAGGGCGCGCAGAACCACAAGCTGACGGCCGCCGAGATCGCGGACAAGTTCGAAGCCGCCTTCGGCTACCGCTACTAAACGGCGCGGCGCATAAAAAAAGGGCAGACCGTCGGTCTGCCCTTTTGCTTTGGCCAGCGCGGTTTCAGCGGCTGAACAGCATGCCCAGCAGGATCTGGGCGATCTGCAGCAGGATCAGCGCCACCAGCAGCGACAGGTCCAGGTTGCCGACCAGCGGCACCATGCGGCGGATCGGCTTCAGCAGCGGTTCGTTGAGCGCGCGCACGAACGGCGCCAGCGGCGCGTGCGGATTGACCCAGCTGAAGATCGCCTCGATCACCAGCAAGGCCATGAAGCCGTACAAAATCCACTGCAGGAAGCGTTGCAGGGCCACCAGCAGCACCGCCTGGGTGGTCCAGCCGGCCAGGAACAGCACCGAGGTGGCCAGCAGCACGATCAGGAAGGCGCCGATCAGGCTGGCCCAATCATAGCCGCCCACACCGGGCACGATGCGGCGCAAGGGGCGCACCAGCCAGTCCGATAATTGAAAAGTGAATTGGGCCACCGACGACGGCGGGCGGACGCGGATCGCCTGCATCCAGAAGCGCAACAGCAAGGCCCCGCCCAACAGGGTGGCGATGGCGTCGACAATCAACATGACAATACTAAGCACGGGGTCCCTCCAATAAAAAAGCCGCTGTGTGATTGTCTCACACAGCGGCCGGTTGCCTCAGCAGGCACCCAAGCTATTTACCAGCTCAGGAAGGACGCGTGCTGGTTGGGAACGGCCATGCTGCGGCCGGTGCCAACACGGTTTTTGCTGCGGGCGCGGCGGCCGGAGCTGGAGCGGCTGGCTTGGCGACAGCTTCCTTCTTCGGTGCAGCCGGCTTTTTCGGCGCAGCTTTTTTCGCGGCAGGCTTGGCAGCAGGAGCGGCGGCTGCCACTGCTGGTGCTGCAGCTGGCGCGGCCGGTTTGGCGGCTACCGGTTTGGCGGCTGCTTTCTTGGCGGCTGGTTTGGCGGCAGCTGGCTTAGCTGCCTTAACCGGCTTTTTTGCTGCTGGCTTAGCCGCTGCCTTTGCAGCCGGTTTGGCTGCTGCTTTTACTGCTGGTTTTTTGGCGACAGCTTTTTTAGCTGCTGGCTTGGCTGCTGGCTTGGCGGCGGCTTTTTTCGCTGCTGGCTTGGCGGCTGCTTTTTTGGCTGCTGGCTTGGCTGCGGCTTTTTTAGCTGCTGGCTTGGCTGCTGCTTTGGCGACGACTTTTTTCGCTGCTGGTTTAGCGGCTACTTTTTTCGCTGCTGGCTTGGCGGCTGCTTTTTTAGCTGCTGGCTTGGCTGCTGCCTTGGCGACGACTTTCTTCGCTGCTGGCTTGGCGGCTGCTTTTTTCACAGCTGGTTTGGCTGCTGGTTTCGCTGCGGCTTTTTTCACTGCTGGCTTGGCAGCGGCTTTTTTCGCGGCTGGTTTCGCTGCTGGTTTAGCGGCAGCTTTCGCTGCTGGCTTGGCGGCGGCTTTCGCTGCTACCGGCTTTTTCGCTGGGGCGGCGGCTTTAGCGGCCGGCTTTTTTGCTGCTGGTTTCTTTGCGGCAGTTGCCATTTTTAGTTCTCCTTCATCGGGGATGGGAAAAATTCATAACAAGATTTAAACCCGTCCGGCCCGGAATTAGGCCAGGCGAATTATTCATCGGCACAAACGGACTACGGTTTGCGCTAATGAATTCGGCACCGGCTGAACTGCTGCCCCTCCTCACGAGTGCAGCACTGCAGCCATTGACCTGGTCGCCGTCCGTGGCCGGCGCGGCGCTCAGGTACAAATCTTGTTGCGACGTTTTGCGGGTGGTCGGGCGTGTACTCAGCTCCATGGACCTACGTCGCAGCCACATCACGGTTTTCGTTTTCAAAGAAAAAACCGCCCAGCCTGAACCTAATCAGGCGAGACGGCTATTCAAAAACGGTGGTGGTCTTGTGCATATCTGTGTGAATCTGTATCCCGTATCGCGATCATTTTGCGTGGCGCGCGCTTTCAAAAACCAGCACATTTACAAACACGCATTTTCAATCTCGTAAAGTACACGAAAACCTTGTCGGTGCGCAACCAGCACGATAGATATTCGCGCGCTTTTTTTCGACTTAAGCTCGCCAATTCACATACGCGCGCCGATTCGGACAGCTCGCTCGCGTCGTCGCGGCGCGATGTGCGCGCTCAATCGAGTTCGAAAAGGCGCTCACCGCGCCGCGCGAAAAAGGATCGCTTCAAAGCGCGCCTTGTGCCGCCTGGGCTTCTGCGATGCCGGCATCGCCGACGAAAAATCCGCACCGCCCGCTTCCGAATTCGAGAGCGCTTGCGCATCGCGTGCGCGCCGTCTCTGCTCACTGTTTTTTATTTCGTCGCGATTATGAGACAGAGTGCGACGAATGGCAAGCAGAATACAGCGGTGCGCCTTACTCGTCGGCGTCTTCGCCGCGTCGGCGCAGCACCCATTCGTTCATGTCGTTGGCGAAGCGCTTCATCAAACGCGCCAGATCGCGACGCTCGGCGTTGGTCCAATCGGCCATCAGTTCGCCGACCAGCTGCTCGCGCATACGGTCGATGGCGTCCGCCATCTCGCGGCCCAGCTCCGTCACCTCGGCTTCGCGCACGCGCTTGTCGCGGGCGCCGGAGCGGCGCACCACCAGACCCAGTTCGTCGAGTCGCGCCACTTGCCGGCTCACCGTGGTGTAGTCGCGGCCGACCAGGTCGGCCAGCTCCACCACGCCGATCGGACCGCGCCGGTCGATGCGCACCAGCAGCGGCAGCAGCGCGCGCTCGAGCGGCATCGACATGTCGGCCATCAGTGCGACGTCGGGCTCGGGACGGCTCATGAAGCCGATGATGTCGAGCAGCGCGTCATGCATATCGCGGATATCTTTATTCATATGTGCATTATACACATAGTTCTTGACACGATTTTCGAGCCGGAATAATATGTGCAAAATACACATATACAGGAGTTCATCATGCAAACCATCCACACCGGCGTTCTCATTTGCGGCGCCGGCGCCGCCGGCCTGACGCTGGCCATCGAGCTGGCGCGGCGCCATGTCGACTTCCTGCTGATCGATAAAACGACGACGCCGTTCGGCGGTTCGCGCGGCAAGGGCATACAGCCGCGCACCCTGGAAATCTTCGAGGCGATGGGCGTGGCCGACCGCATGGTGGCGGCCGGCGGGCGCTATCCGGCGCAGCGCAAGTACCGCGCCGACGGCGGCTACGACGACGTGGCGTCGGTGGAGGCGGCGGCGCCAAGCGCCGCCGAACCGTACGGCGAACCGCTGATGCTGCCGCAGCATCTGACCGAAGGGATACTGCGCGAGCGGCTGATGGAACTGGGCCACGCGCCGCGCTACGGTCATGCGCTGGCCGACTTCGAGCAGGATGAGCAAGCTGGCGTCAGCGCCCGGGTGGCGACGCCGGACGGCGACGTGACGGTGCGGGCACGCTACCTGATCGGCGCCGACGGCGGCCGCAGCTTCGTGCGCAAGGCGCTGGGCATAGACTTTCCCGGCGAGTCGATGAACGCCCGCGCGGTGGTGGCCGACCTGTCGCTGAGCGGATTGGAGGACGATGTCTGGCACCGCTGGAACGGCGGCGGCGCGCAGCAGATCAGTTTGTGCCCGCTGCGCGGCACGCCGCTGTTTCAGTTGCAGATGCCGATCCCGCTCGAAGGCGAATTCGATTTGTCGGACGCCGGCATCGCCGCCGCCATCGCCGCGCGCACCGGGCGTGCGGACATCGTGGTGCATGCCGTGCACTGGCGCTCGGACTATGCGATGAGCTCCCGCCTGGCCGAACGCTACCGGGTCGGCCGCGTGTTCATCGCCGGCGACGCCGCGCACGTGCATCCGCCGACCGGCGGCCAGGGATTGAACACCAGCGTGCAGGATGCCTGGAACCTGGGATGGAAGCTGGCGGCGGTGCTCGGCGGCGCGCCGGATGCGCTGCTCGACACTTATGAGGCGGAGCGGCGCGAGGTGGCCGCCGGCATGCTGGGACTGGCCAGCAAGCTGCTGGACGCGGCGCGTTTGCGCGGCGACCTGCGGCGCGGCCGGGAGACGCAGCAGCTGGACCTGGGCTATCCACTGTCCGCGCTGACGCTCGACGAGCGGGCGCACGACGCGTCGAACAGCGCCGTGCTGCGCGCCGGCGACCGCGCGCCGGATGCGCCATGCTGCGGCGCGGCGGGACAGTCCGTGCGTTTGTTTACGCTATCGGGTGGCGGCGGCTGGTTGCTGCTGCGCTATGAAGCGAGCGGGCCGTCGGCGATCGCCGCGCGCCCCGGCCTGCGCATCGTCGACGTCGGCGTCCGCGGCGAGCTGCGCGACGACGGCGGCTATCTGCGCGATGCCTACGGTTTCCAGCCTGGCGACATCGCGCTGATCCGGCCGGACGGGTACGTCGGCGTGCTGACCGGCGACGAGCACGGCGCGGCGCTGGCCAACTATATAAAGTGGCTGGGGTAAGGAAGCTCCCTGCTCGACAGTGGATTGACGGCCATGCGACAATCGCCGCCAAGTCCACCGGGAAGCTAGCGACAAATTGAAGACCATCCATCAGGCGGTACTGCGCAGTCAACGCTTCTACGCCCAACGCGGTCCACTCATCTTCATCCTGGCGTTTGTCGCCGCCAGCCTGATCGCATCGTTCGCGATAGGCGCGATCTGCGACCTGTTGTCGCTGCCCGGACGTACCGACATGGACAAGTTCGGCCCCGGCGAGCTGCTGTTCGTCGGCCTGATCTTTGCACCACTTACGGAGACCTTGTTCCTGCAGATGCTGCCGGTCGGGATTGTGCGTCGCTTCTTCCGCGCCGGCGACGGCTATTCATTTCTCGCCGCGTCGATTCCGTTCGCGCTGCTGCACGCCGGCGCCGGCCTGTCGACGCTCCTGGCGGCCGGCATTCCATGCGGCGTTTTTCTGGGGCTGGCTTATGTCAGCCTGCTGGACCAGGGCAAGGGACGCGCCTTCCTGATCGTTATGATCATCCACGCGCTGCACAACCTGCCGTCCTGCCTTTTGATGATCGCGGAATCTTGAAAGAGCACCTCAGTCATTGAGAGCCTCAATTCGACTTTTCACCTCCCACCAAAACTTCCCGTCGCGCCAAACGCTCCCTCGCTTCAACAAGTGCGGTATGCAGCTTGCGCTCCAATTCTGCTTTTGGTGGCAACTCAGTCCAATACTCGGCTACGGCGATGCCGTCTTTATGCGTTTGTAACAATTCTATTTGCTCGCGACAGGATTCGGCGCACAAGATCAAACCGATGGGTGCTTCTTCGCCAGACTGGCGCTCATGCTTGTCCAGCCATCTAAGGTACAGTTCCATCTGCCCTTTGTGCGACGCCTTGAAACGTCCAAGTTTTAATTCAATGGCGACTAAGCGGCGCAGACGGCGATGAAAAAATAGCAGATCGAGATGAAAATCCTCGCCATCTATGACCATGCGCTTTTTTCTCTCCACAAAAGCGAACCCGCGTCCCAGTTCCAAGATAAAAGCTTGCAGCTGCAGAAGAATCGCAGCTTCCAAATCGGCCTCGTCGTAGCCCTGGCTTAGCCCCAGGAAGTCCAGAAAGTACGGATCTTTAAAGATAGCGGAAGATATAACCTCGCCGGATACTGGCGGCATGGGTGTATCGGCGAGTTCGCTGCGCTCAAAGCCTTTGCGTTCAATCTGCCGTCGCAGTTCGCGCACGCTCCAGCACTCCACGACACATTGCTGCGCGTAGTACCAGCGGGCAGCTTCCACCTTCACCGGCAACAGTTGCAAGAAATGTGTCCAGCTCAATTGTCGCATCAGCGATGCGACAATTTCCACATCGGGAAAAGCTTGTACAAATTGCACCATGCGGCGCAGGTTTTTGACCTCAAAACCTCGACCAAATTCCCTCGCCAGTTTTTCTCCCAGACCTTGCATAAGTTGGGCGCCGTAGCGCGCACGTTCTCCCGACAGCAGGTCGGTGGATAGGCGGCGCCCTACTGTCCAATATAGTCGACTTAGCTCAGCGTTAACGGTGGAAGACAAACGCTGCCGGCTGGAAGCGATGAGAGCGCGTAATTCTGCGTGCAGAGACTCCAGGCTATTTTCCAGGTCATTTGTTGGCGTCGGATCGGACTTACTCATTAAGTTCTCCCTGGTTACGAAACCTGAGCTCACTCTTACTCGTATTCCCGCGCAGGATATTGACCTGCAATAGCAAAAAGCCTCGCAGTGCGAGGCTTTTTGTTTGACGCTCTATAACTTACAAGCTTAATCCCAGTTCAGCGCGCCGCCGGTCTGGTATTCGATGACGCGGGTCTCGAAGAAGTTGCGTTCCTTCTTCAGGTCGATCATCTCGCTCATCCATGGGAACGGGTTCTCTTCCTGTTCGAACAGCGTCTCCAGGCCGATCTGCGTGGCGCGGCGGTTGGCGATGAAGCGCAGGTAGCCCTTGAACATGGTCGCGTTCAGGCCCAGCACGCCGCGCGGCATGGTGTCTTCGGCGTAGGCGTACTCCAGGTCCACCGCTTTCAGGAACAGCTGCTTGATCTCTTCCTTGAAGGCCGGGGTCCACAGCAGCGGGTTTTCCATCTTGATGGTGTTGATCAGATCGATGCCGAAGTTGCAATGCATCGACTCGTCGCGCAGGATGTACTGGTACTGCTCGGCCGCGCCCATCATCTTGTTCTGGCGGCCCAGCGCCAGGATCTGGGTGAAGCCGACGTAGAAGAACAGGCCTTCCATCAGGCAGGCAAACACGATCAGGGACTTCAGCAGCTTCTGGTCGCTTTCCACGGTGCCGGTGGTGAAGGCCGGGTCGGTCAGCGTGTTGATGAACGGGATCAGGAACTCATCCTTGTCGCGGATCGACTTGACTTCGTTGTAGGCGTTGAAGATCTCCGCCTCGTCCAGGCCCAGCGACTCGACGATGTACTGGTAGGCGTGGGTGTGGATCGCCTCTTCGAAGGCCTGGCGCAGCAGGTACTGGCGGCACTCGGGGGCGGTGATGTGGCGGTAGGTGCCCAGCACGATGTTGTTGGCGGCCAGCGAGTCGGCGGTGACGAAGAAGCCGAGGTTGCGCTTGACCAGGCGGCGCTCGTCCTCGGTCAGGCCGTTCGGGTTCTTCCACAGCTCGATGTCGCGCTGCATGTTCACTTCCTGCGGCATCCAGTGGTTGGCGCAGCCGGCCAGGTATTTGTCCCAGGCCCATTTGTACTTGAACGGCACCAGCTGGTTGACGTCGGTCTTGCCGTTGATGATGCGTTTGTCGTCCGCGTTGACGCGCAGCGCGACTTGCTCGGCGCTGCCTTCGGTGGCGGCCAGAGCGGCTTGATTGACAACTTGCGATGCGGCCGGTGCGGCCTCTTCGTCCCAGGACAGCGACATGGTGGTTTCCTTCTGAATTCGGTGTCAAAAGAACCGCCCGGACGGGCCGGGACGGTTCACTCTATATATTAGTACGTTTTATGGCCAGCTTATTGGCAAGCTTCGCATTCCTCGAAACCGTCGTCGCCCGGACGCAGGTAGCAGGCCGCGCCGTCGGCTTCGGCTTGCGCCACCGACGATGCCGATGCCGCCGAGCCGGCCATGGCCGCCGCGGCAGGACCTGCCGCCGCCATGGCGCTGGCCGACATGCCGCCGTCCACGGACACCGCGTTCAGCGCGCCGGTCTTGGTGGTCGACTTCTCCATGTGGGTGGCGGCGATGGTGCGCAGGTAGTAGGTGGTCTTCAAGCCGCGCAGCCAGGCCAGCTTGTAGGTCTCGTCCAGCTTCTTGCCCGAGGCGCCGGCCATGTAGATGTTCAGCGACTGCGCCTGGTCGATCCACTTCTGGCGGCGCGAGGCAGCTTCCACCAGCCAGGTCGGCGAGACTTCGAACGCGGTTGCATAAATGTCACGCAGGTCTTGCGGGATGCGGTCGATCTTGGCCAGCGAGCCGTCGAAGTACTTCAGGTCGGAGATCATCACCTCGTCCCACAGGTCGCGCGCCTTCAGGTCGCGCACCAGGTAGGCGTTGATCTCGGTGAACTCGCCCGACAGGTTGGACTTCACGTACAGGTTCTGGAAGGTCGGCTCGATGCAGGCCGACACGCCGATGATGTTCGAAATGGTCGCGGTCGGAGCGATCGCCACGCAGTTCGAGTTGCGCATGCCGAACTGCTTGATGCGGTTGCGCACCGGGGTCCAGTCCATGGCGGCCGAGGTATCCTGCTCCAGGTAGCCGCCGCGTTCGTCGGCCAGCAGCTTGATCGAGTCCTGCGGCAGGATGCCACGGTCCCACAGCGAGCCCTTGTACGACTGATAGTGGCCGCGTTCCTCGGCCAGCTCGGTCGAGGCCAGGTAGGCGTAGTAGCACACCGCTTCCATCGAGGTGTCGGCAAACGACACGGCGGCGTCCGACGAGAACGGCACGCGCATCATGTGCAGGCAGTCCTGGAAGCCCATCACGCCCAGGCCGACCGGACGGTGGCGCATGTTGGCGTTGCGGGCCTTGTCGACGGCGTAGTAGTTGATGTCGATGACGTTGTCGAGCATGCGCATCGCGGTGCGGATGGTCTTCTGCAGCTTGACGTGATCGAGCTTGCCTTCCTTCATGTGGGCCGGCATGTTGACCGAGCCCAGGTTGCAGACGGCGATTTCGTCAGGGCCGGTGTTGAGCGTGATCTCGGTGCACAGGTTCGAGCTGTGGACCATGCCCACGTGCGACTGCGGCGAGCGGATGTTGCATGGGTCCTTGAAGGTGATCCATGGGTGGCCGGTTTCAAACAGCATCGACAGCATCTTGCGCCACAGGTCCAGCGCGGCGATCTTCTTGAACACGCGGATTTCGCCGGCGGCGGCCTTGGCTTCGTAGCCCAGGTAGGCTTTCTCGAAGGCCTTGCCGACCAGGTCGTGCAGGTCCGGGCAGTCGGACGGCGAGAACAGCGTCCACTCGCCTTTTTCCATCACGCGCTTCATGAACATGTCCGGGATCCAGTTGGCGGTGTTCATGTCGTGGGTGCGGCGGCGGTCGTCGCCGGTGTTCTTGCGCAGGTCGAGGAATTCCTCGATGTCCATGTGCCAGGTTTCCAGGTAGGCGCACACCGCGCCCTTGCGCTTGCCGCCCTGGTTGACCGCGACGGCGGTGTCGTTGACCACCTTGAGGAACGGCACCACGCCCTGCGATTTGCCGTTGGTGCCCTTGATGTGGGCGCCCAGCGCGCGCACCGGGGTCCAGTCGTTGCCCAGGCCGCCGGCGAACTTGGCCAGCAGCGCGTTTTCCTTGATCGCGTCGTAGATGCCTTCGAGGTCGTCCGACACGGTGGTCAGGTAGCACGACGACAGCTGCGAGCGCAGGGTGCCGGAGTTGAACAGGGTCGGCGTCGACGACATGAAGTCGAAGGTCGACAGCAGGTTGTAGAACTCGATGGCGCGCGCTTCGCGGTCCGATTCGTTCAGCGCCAGGCCCATGGCCACGCGCATGTAGAAGGCCTGCGGCATTTCGATGCGGATGTCGCGCACGTGCAGGAAGTAGCGGTCGTACAGGGTTTGCAGGCCGATGTAGCCGAACTGCAGGTCGCGGTCGGCGACCAGCGCCTTGGCCAGGCGGGCCAGGTCGAACTCGGCCAGCTTGGCGTCCAGCAGTTCTTCCTTGATGCCCTTGGCGATGTATTGCGGGAAGTAGGTCACGTATTCGGCCGCGGCCGCGCCCTGCGCGACTTCCTTGCCGAAGACTTCCTTGCGGATCGTGTGCAGCAGGATGCGGGCCGTCACCTGCGAGTAGGCCGGGTCTTTTTCCATCAGCGCGCGGGCGGCCAGGATGGCGGACTTGTGCAGCTCTTCGACCGGCACGCCGTCGTACAGGTTCTTGACCGTCTCGGCCAGGATGGCGTCGGCGTCGACGTGTTTTTCCAGGCCGATGCAGGCGGCGTTGATCAGGCTCGAGACGCGGTTCATGTCGAGCAGCTTGCGCTCGCCGTTTTCCACCACGTGGATCTGCGGCGCGTCGATCGCGGCGGCGGCGCCTTGCGCCTCCTTGGCGGCGCGGCGCTCTTCCATGTGCTTGGCGCGGTACAGCACGTAGGCGCGGGCGACGTCGTGCTCGCCGGAGCGCATCAGCGCCAGCTCGACCTGGTCCTGCACGTCTTCGATGTGGAAGGTGCCGCCCGATGGCTGGCGGCGCACCAGCGCGGTGACCACGCTGGAGGTCAGCTGTTCTACCAATTCGCGGATGCGGGCCGAGGCGGCACCCTGGCCGCCGTTGACGGCCAGGAAGGCCTTGGTCACGGCAATCGCGATTTTCGACGGTTCAAACGCGACGACCGCGCCGTTACGGCGGATGATGCGGTAGTCACCGAGGTCGCTGGCGGCCGTGATCGGGCTGCTGGCGGTACTCGCAGCGGCTGCTGGTACCAGCGCTGGATTGATGGTGATGTCTTGAGTAGATTGCATTTAAGCTCCCCGATAACAGCGTGCAGTCAGTGCTGCGCGACGTATGTTGTGTAAAAAAATGCCATAAAAGGGTGTGTAACCGGCCCGGCAGGCTTGTCATCCCCACAAGATTCAGTGTCTCGGCAATACGAGAATAACTACTAGATCTAGTGATTGATCAGAACCTATCCACTGATTGTAGTGGTCACACCGTAGCACGGCAAGTGAGAAATTTTGATATTTCCAGCAATTTTGCTCTTGACATTAAAGAAGCCCAATGGGGAAGCCAAGTTCAGCGCTAGCGCCTACTAACATTGCCTCTTTCCTAAGCAGCTTTTGATAGTATTCCCAGTCGAACATCGGCCCCGGATCGGTTTTGCGGCCCGGCGCGATGTGTTCGTGGCCCCGCACCTCGGCCAGCGGGTAGCGCGTTTGCAGCGCCGCCGTCAACCCGGCCAGCGCCCGGTACTGGGCCGCCTCGAACGGCGTGTCGTCGGTGCCTTCGAGCTCGACGCCGATCGAAAAATCGTTGCACCGCTCCCGTCCGCGGAACGCCGAGCGGCCCGCGTGCCAGGCCCGCTCGCCGGCGGCGACGTACTGCAGCACGCGGCCGTCGCGGCGGATGAGGAAGTGGCTCGACACTTTCAGCCCGCGCAGGTCGGCGAACGAGGGGTCGGCATTATAGTCGATCCGTCCGCTGAACAGGTCGGACACGTGCGGGCCGCCGTAGCGGCCGGCCGGCAGCGAGATGTTGTGGATCACCAGCAGCGTGATGTCGTCCGGGTCGGGGCGGGCGTCGCGGTGCGGGCTGTCGTAGCGGCGGGCGGCGGGCCACCAGCCGTCGGCGCCGACCGGCGGCAGCGGCGCGGCGGGCGGCGATAAAACGCTCACGCCTCCGGCTCCTGGATGTTCAGCTTCTGCATCTGGTAGCGCAGCTGGCGGAAGCTGATGCCCAGCAGATGGGCGGCCTGGGTGCGGTTGAACTGCGTCTGCGCCAGCGCGCGCAGGATGATGTCGCGCTCGATCTGGTTCAGGTAGTCGGGCAGGCTGCTGGGCAGCGCGTCCAGGTGCGGCAGCGGCGGCGGGGCCGGGGCGGCCGGGGCGCCATCACCGGCGGCCCCGCCCTCGGGCGCCGGCGTCGGCGGCAGGCCGAGCGCCGCCGCTTCGCTGGCGGCGAAGTCCGGCGAAGGATACAGCGGCGACGGCAGCGGCACCACCGCCTCCACCATGCGCGCGCCCTTGAGCGCCAGGTCGGCCACCTCGATCACGCCGTCGTTGGCGAAGGCCAGCGCCCGCTCCAGGATGTTTTCCAGCTCGCGCACATTGCCGGGGAAGGAATAGCCGCGCAGCGCGTCCAGCACGCCCGGCCCCAGGTGCACCTTGTGCTCGAAAGTGCCCAGCCGCTCCAGGATGGCGGCGGTCAGCACGCGCAGGTCGTCGAGCCGTTCGCGCAGCGGCGGCAGGCTCAGTTCAATCACGTTCAGGCGATAGAACAGGTCCTGGCGGAAGCTGCCCTGCTCCACGCACTGCGCCAGGTTCTTGTGGGTCGCGCTGATGATGCGCACGTCGACCGGCTCCTCTGACGTGGCGCCGATCTTGCGCACGCGCCGCTCCTGGATCGCCCGCAGCAGCTTGACCTGCATCGCCAGCGGCAGGTCGGCCACCTCGTCGAGCATCAGGGTGCCGCCGTTGGCCGCCTGGAAGAAGCCGTCGCGCTCGTCGGCCGCGCCGGTGAAGGCGCCCTTGCGGTAGCCGAAGAACTCGGCCTCCATCAGCGCCTCCGGAATCGCGCCGCAGTTGACGGCGATGAAGGGCTTGCCCGCGCGCGAACTTTGCGCATGGATCTCGCGCGCCGCCAGCTCCTTGCCGCTGCCCGATTCGCCGTTGATGGCGATCGGCGCCATCGAGCGCGCCAGCCGGGCGATCTGCGCCCGCAGCGCCTGGATCACGGCCGAATCGCCCTTCAGCCGGCCGCCCGCCGGCTCGGCGGCCGGCGCCTCACCGTCGGCCGCGGCCGGCCCGGCGCTCAGGCGCAGCGCCGATTGCACCATCACCCGCAGCTGGTCCAGCGCCACCGGCTTGGAGATGTAGTCGAACGCGCCGGCCTTCAGCGCGACCACCGCGTTGTCGGCGCTGCCGAAGGCCGTCACCACCGCGATCGGCGTGTTCTTGTAGGCGGCGCTGACCTCGCGCACCAGCTCCAGCCCCAGGCCGTCGGGCAGGCGCATGTCGGTCAGCACCAGCTGGTATTCGCGCTCCGGCGTGGCCAGCAGCGCGCGCGCCTGCGCCAGCGTTTCGGCGCTGTCGACGTCCAGCCCCATTTTCAGCAGCGTCAGTTCCAGCAGTTCGCGCAAGTCCGCCTCATCGTCGACGACCAGCACGCGCGGGGCGCGTTGGGAACCTCTAGCACTCATGGAACAGCCTTTCCTTGCTTCTGCGCCGGATGGGCGAAGGTGATCACAAATCGGCCGCTGGAGCGGGGAGCGCCATCCGGACTGTCGTTGGCGTCGAAACGGTATTCATAATCCAGCCTGGCCTCGTTATTCAAACACAATTCGCGCGCCAGATACAGCCCCAGTCCCGTGCCCTTGCTGGAGGTGGTGTAAAACGGCTCGAACAGGTGGGCCCGCACTTCGGGCGAGATGCCGGGGCCGTCGTCCTGCACGTGCAGCTCCATCAGCGCCATCCGGCGCGCCCGGTCGCTGACCAGGTCCACGCGGATCGAGCGCGGGCCGCCGCTGGCGTAGCGCACCGCGTTGTTGAGCAGGTTGAGCACCACCTCGCGCAGATGCAGCGCGTCGAAGCGCACCAGCGTGCCGGCCGGCACCGACACGGCGACGATGTCCGGCGGCAGGCCGTGGGTCTCGACGAACTCCGTCTTCAGCTCGGCCAGGAACACGTCCAGCGCCAGCGGCTCGCTGTGCGGCTGCACCTTGCGCGACAGCTGCAGGATGTCCTCCACCATGCGGTTGACCCGCGCCACGTTGTCGCCGACGATCTTCAGCAGTCGCAGGTGGACGGCGCTGTCGAGGTCCTCGCCCAGCAGCGACGTCGCGTGGCCGATGGCCGACAGCGGATTGCGTACCTCGTGCGCGATGCTGGCGGTCAGCCGCCCCATCGACGCCAGCTTGAGCTGCTGCGCCTGGTTTTCGATGCCGGTCACGTCCTGCAGGAAGATCACGCTGCGCTCGGTGTCCATGCCGGCCGTGTCGGCCGCCGCGAAGCGCACCTTCAGGTGGGCCGACAGGTCGCGCCGCGCGCTCCAGGCGGCGGTGACGTCCTGCAGCGCGGCCTCGGTGTAGGGCTTGATGGTGACGAAGGCGGTACTGCGCGCGGCGTCGGCGCGCCATTCGGCATAGGCCTGGGCCAGCGGCGCCAGCGCGGCGGCGGCCGACAGGCGGAAGCGCAGCTCGGGCCCGCCCATGCCCAGCATCTGCGCCGCCGCCGGATTGCCGGCCAACACCTGGCCGTCCGGGTCGACCACCAGGATGCCGTCGCCGATGTTGGCCATCACCAGCCGGTTGACCGCCTGCTGCACGTTGATCTCGACGCCGCGCCGGTTGGCCAGTTCCTCCTGGCCGATCAGCCTGGCGGCCATGCGGTTGACCACCAGCACGGTGGCGAAGAAGGCGGCGCCGTACAGGCCCGCCTGCAGGATCGCGTGGTCGCCCTCCATCATGAAGATTTGCCAGATGCTCTCGGCCAGCAGGAACAGCGCCACCAGCGCCGCGCAGAACAGCGACAGCAGCAGCGGCGCCAGGATGGCCGAGCCGGCCAGCGGGAACAAATACAGGATGGCCAGCCCGCTGCGCGCGCCGCCGCCGGCGATGTACAGCAGCGAAATGACGGTCAGGTCGCAGGCGATCTGCGACAGCAGCTGCAGCAGGAAGCGGCGCTGCCAGTAGACGGCGCTCAGCGCGAAGAACACCGACAGGCCCAGGTACACCAGGCAGATCTGCAGGTACAGATAGGGGCCGGAGGCGCGCAGGCCGTGGCTGTCAAAGCTCAGGTAGACCAGCAGCACCAGCGCGATCACCACGCGGGTGGCGCCCAGCGTCTGCAGCGAGCGCCAGAAGGTCGCGCGCGACTCGGCCGACAACGCCGACAGCGCTTGCAGGCGCGCGATCACGCCAGAGGCCTAGGCGGCCGGCAGCGTGGCGTGGGCCGCGCTGCAGTAGTCGCGCCCGCGCGCCTGCACGGTCTCGGATGCGGGATAGAAAATGCCGCAGTGCGCGCATTGCAGCATGGTTTCCGCGTCGGCCGCCTGGGCGGCGCGGGCCGGACGGCCCGGTTGCGGCGGCGGCTGCTGGCCGGCAGCCGGCGGCTGGCGAAACTGCTGTTCGTGGCGCTTCTGCGCCTGGCGGATCTTGCTGCGCACGGCGAAGATCACCAGGAACGCCAATGCCAGCCAAAAGATAATACGGCTCATGCCCAACCCTTATGCAAAACCACTTCAAACACAAAACGGCTGCCGACGTAGGCCAGCAACAAGGTGGCGAAGCCGGCCAGCGTGAAGCTGAGCGCGGTCTTGCCGCGCCAGCCGCGCAAGCGGCGCCCCGCCAGCAGCGCGGCAAACAGCAGCCACGACATCAGCGTAAACACCGATTTGTGGTCCCATTTGAGCGCCTGGCCGAATAGCTGTTCGGAGAACACGATACCCGACAACACGGTCAGGCTCAACAGCGCGAAGCCGAAGCCTATCATGCGGAACAACAGCTTCTCCATCGTCAGCAGCGCCGGCAGCTGGTCCAGCGCGCCGGACAAGAAGGTCTTGCGGTCGGTGCCGGCGTGCAGGCGCTTTTCCTGCAGCGACATCAGCACCGCGTGGAAGGCGGCGATGGTCAAGGTGCTGTAGGCCAGCGTGGCGATGGCGATATGCCAGCCGAACAGCGGCGACTTGCCTTCCAGCGGAATCACGTTGCCGGGAAAGCCGGCCTGCAGCGCGGCCGCCAGCGCGGCGTTCGGCATCACCAGGCGGCGCAGGCCGTCCAGGCTGAAGTTCCGGTTTTCGATCCAGTAGGCGGCCACCGACACCCACAGCGCCGACGACAGCATGGCGGCGAAGCCGATGCGGATGGTGCCGGCGCCGCCGGCCACCTCGGACCACAGGCCGGCGCCGTGCAGCAGCCAGGCGGCCGCCGTCACGGCGGAAATCAGCCCGCCGCGGCGCGACGGCAGCGCGGCGCAGAGGAGATACAGCGCGACGGCTGCGAGGAATAAATAGGTCTGCATGTGCCGCAGTTTACACCATCGCTCAGTCGACGGCTGCCATGCGCAGCTCGTCGTGGTGATGGCGCTGCTGTTCCTCCATCACCAGCTGGCCCAGTTCGCGCTTCAGCGCGTTGAACTCGGCGGCCGCCGGGTCGCGCAGGCGCGGCAGGTCCACCATCAGGTCGCGCTTGACGGTGCCGGGACGGTAGGTCATGACGACGATGCGGTCGGCCAGGTAGATCGCCTCCTCGATGCTGTGGGTGACGAAGATGATGGTCTTCTTCAGTTCGGCCCAGATGCGCAGCAGCTCGTCCTGCAGGTTGCGGCGCGTCAGCGCGTCAAGCGCGCCGAACGGCTCGTCCATCAGCATGATGGGCGAATCGAGCGCCAGCACGCGGGCGATGGCGACGCGCTGGCGCATGCCGCCGGACAAGTCTTTCGGGTAGCGGTTGCGGAAGTCGGTCAGCGACAGCATGGCCAGCAGCTTGTCGACCACGGCGCTGATCTGCGCCTTCGGCATGCCCTTGATCTCCAGGCCGAAGGCGACGTTGTCGGCCACCGTCATCCACGGGAACAGCGCATATTCCTGGAACACCATGCCGCGTTCGGGGCCGGGGCCGGTCACCAGCTGGCCGTCGGCGGTGATGCTGCCCGACGACGGCAGCGCGAAGCCGGCCACCGCGTTGAGCAGGGTCGACTTGCCGCAGCCGGAAGGCCCCAGCAGGCAGACAAACTGGCCCTGCGGGATGTCGAGGTCGATGTCCTTGAGCGCGACCAGTTCGCGCTCGGCGGTCTGGAACACCTTGCTGACCTGCGAGATGACGATGTGGGCTGCGCTCATGTCAGTTCTCCAAACCACGGTGCCAACGCAACAGGTAGTTGTTCAGCTTGTTGACGCCGGTGTCGATGGCCAGGCCGATCAGGCCGATGGTGATCATGCCGGCCATGATCTTGTCCGACCAGAAGTACTCGCGCGCCTCGAGGATGCGGAAGCCCAGGCCGTTGTTGACGGCGATCATCTCGGACACGATGACGACGATGAAGGCGGTGCCGATGCCGATGCGCACGCCGGACAATATATAGGGTACGGCGGCCGGCAGGATCACCCGCACGAACAGCGTGCCGCCGGTCGCGCCCAGGTTGCGCGCGGCGCGCAGGTAGATGCCGTCGACCTGGCGCACGCCGGCGATGGTGTTCATCAGCACCGGGAAGAAGGCGCCCAGCACGATCAGGAAGATGGCCGGCGCGTTGCCCAGCCCGAACCACAGGATGGACAGCGGGATGTAGGCGATCGGCGGGATCGGCCGCAGCAGCTGCATCAGCGGATTGAACCAGGCGTAGACGCGCGGCCGCGCGCCCATCAGCAAGCCCAGCGGCAGCGCCAGCGCGGCGCCGATGGCGAAGCCGACCACCACGCGGTACAGGCTGCCGAGCGAATCGACGATCAGCTCGCCCGACACGGCCCACGCCAGCCAGCTGCCCTGGGCCGCGTCGTACGGCTGGATCGGCAGCAAATAGGCGATCCAGCGTTCCAGCACCGCCAGCGGCGACGGCAACATCTGCGGGTTGGCCCAGCCCATCACGGCCACGACCTGCCAGACGGCGATCACCAGCGCCGGCACGATCAGGCCGACGCCGGCCTCCCTCCAGCGCGAACCAGCCGAGGCGCCGGCCATTACTTCACGCCCAGGCTTTTCTTGGCCGCGTCCAGCAGGTCGGTCTTGACCCACTCCTTGGCGGCGGGCGGCTTGGCCATGCGGCCGACGCCGGTCTTGAACATGACGTCGGTGGTGATCTGGATGTGCTCAGGCGTGATGTCGTAGGAATACGGCGAATTGCCGATCGCGTCGTCGAAGTCGTCCTTGGTGATCTGGCCCTTGAACACCGTCTCGCGCACGTATTTCTCGGCCACGGCCGGATTGTCGATGAAGGTCTTGGTGGCCTCGACGAAGCAGCGCATGAACTTCTCGGCCAGCGGGCGGCGCTCCTTGTAGAACTTCTCGGTCATCACCATGGTGCGGATCGGCTCGCCGATCGGGGTGTTGTACGGCTTCAGGATCTCGGTGCCGTAGCCCTTGTTGATCGCCTGCGACGACTGCGGCTCGGAATTCATCATGGCGTCGATGTTCTTGCCCAGCATGGCCTGGTTCAGGTCGGCGTACGCCAGGTAGATCAGCTGCACGTCCTTGCCCGGCTGGTCGGCAAAGCTCAGGCCGGCCTGCTGCAGCTCGGCCAGCAGCAGCACTTCCTGGATGCCGCCGCGGGTGACGCCGACCTTCTTGCCCTTCAGGTCGGCAAGCGTCTTGAGCTTGAGGTCGGCGCGTCCGACCAGCCGCGCGCCGCCCTTGGCGAAGCCGGCCACGACAAAGATGGGCGCGCCGCTGGCGCGGCCGGAGATGGCCGCCTCCGACGCCGTGGTGCCGACGTCGAGCTCGCCGGCGATGATGCCCTGCATGACGTCCAGCCCCTTGGCGAACACCCGCTCCTCGACCTTGATGCCGCACTTGGGCGCGATCTCCTTGATGTACGAGACGGCGCCGTAGTGGGCGAACTTCAGGTTACCCAGGCGTACCACCTCCTGGGCCTGGGCGCCGGCGGCCATGAGCAATGCCGCCGCAGTCATTATCTTGCCGAACGTTTTCAGTTTCATGCAGTCTCTCTCCTTGACGAATGTCGGCCGACGGCCACCATTGCTATTGTGCACCGATCATATCAAGCAGCTCCATGAAAAACAGCAAAAACTTGTCACTGCGCCGGTCGTTGGTGACATTGTGTGTATATGAACGGCCCCCGGATGATGGACAATTCGCCTGCAATTATATTTAATATTGTTTTTATACAAACAGGAGCATCATGTCCGTCACGAATCTCCCTGCCGCCGCACGCGGCGCCCTCCGCGCGCTGGCGCTGGCAACGATGCTGGCCGCTTGCGGCGGCGGTGGTGGCAGCGCCGGCGGCCCGGCCGCGCCGGTGGCGCAGACCATCACGCTGAGCAAATCCGGCAATGGCGAACTGCTGCCCGGCGCCGCCGCAGTCAGCCTGACCGCCACGCCCGACGTCGCCGGCACCGTCAGCTGGAGCGTCGATGCCGGCCCCGGCACGCTGTCGGCCGCCAGCGGCGCGACGGTCAGCTACACGCCGCCGGCCGCCGCCGTCAGCGCCCCGACCAGCGTGGTCATCACCGCCAAGGCCGGCAACGCCAGCCAGAGCACGACGCTGACGCTGTATCCCGACCCGGGCGCGCCCGGCGTGTGGCTGGTGGCCGGCGACGTCTACCACGACGGGCTGTCTGCTGACCCCTTCACCATCATCGAGAAGGACGGCCAGGGCGCCGCCGCCATATTTGGACGCCCGCGCGTGCTGGCTGCCGACAATAGCGGCAACTTGTACGTGATCGACTATGCCGCCGGGTTTTATGACACGCACTCGTCCGGAACGATCGAGCTGATACTGCGCAAGGTTACCCCGGCGGGCAACGTCACCACGCTGGCGCACGACACCTCCGAGGCAGCCCAGCCCAACAGCATGGTGGTCGACAAGGCCGGCAACATCTACATCGCCAGCCAGAAGCTCGACGACACCCGGGGTCCGCGCGCGCTAGGCGGCGACATCCGCAAGGTCACGCCGGGCGGCGCCGTCAGCGTGCTTGCCGGCAGCATCACCAGCGTCGGCGTGCGCGACGGCAGCGGCGCGGCGGCCAGCTTCGTCGGCGCGTCGCTGGCCGGCATCGACGCCGATGGCAATCTGTATGTCAACGACCGCGACGCCAGCTTCAACAATCAGCTCACCCTGCGCAAGGTCACGCCGCAGGGCGTGGTGACGACGATCGCCAGCCTGCCCGCCGGCCTCGCCCAGGCACCCGACGGCTATACCTATGCGGCCGATTCTTCACAGGCCCTGCTGTATCGCACCGCTGCCGACGGCACCCGCAGCACGCTGGCCGGCGTGGCCGGCCAGCAGGGCACGGTGCTCGGCACGCTGCCCGGCGGTTTGCAGTATCCGATGTCGGCGGTGCGCACCGGACCGGCCAGCGTGGCCGTGATCTCGGGCAGCGGCATCGTCAAGGTGGTGCTGCCGCACTAGTCCTTCAGGT
This sequence comes from Duganella sp. Dugasp56, assembly GCF_047304105.1. Lineage (NCBI taxonomy): Bacteria > Pseudomonadati > Pseudomonadota > Betaproteobacteria > Burkholderiales > Oxalobacteraceae > Duganella > Duganella sp. Dugasp56. Next base: position 23,562 of record NZ_JBGLYQ010000042.1, on the reverse strand, counting down.
ATTTGTCGTAGATGGCGCGGTAGCGGCCGCTCTTGTGCAGGTGCGCCAGGCCGGCGTTGAAGTCGTCGCGGATGGCGGCGTCGCGGAACACGGGACGGTAGTCGTTTGGATCGGCCTGGATGACGCTGTGCTCGTCCACCGCCGGCATCACGAAGCCGGGCTTGCTGCGGGCGTAGTAGCGGAACACGCTGCGGTCGCTCAGCACCACCTCGTAGCGGCCCAGCGCCAGCAACTGCGGCTGCACTTCCTGGTGGTTGTTCTCGACGTAGTCGTTGCGCGACAGCCCGGCCAGCCACACCGGATAGCGGTTGGCCGCGCCGACAAACGACATCACGCTGCGGCCGACCAGGTCCTGCGGCTTGCGGATCACCAGCCGGCGGCTCTTGAGCGTATAAAACACATTGTCGTACACCACCGGCGGCGCGCCGTAGTAGCCGCCGTGCGGCGTCATGTCCTCGCCGACGTCCATCATGATGGCGTCGACCTGGCGCGCCTTGAAGCTGGGCGGGATGCGCCCCATCGGCAAATAGCGCGCCTGCAGCGCGTGGCCGCGCCAGGCCAGCGCCTCGCGCACGATCTCGACTTCGATGCCGGCATCCTCGCGCACTAATATATAAGGCGGCAGGTTGTCGCCGAAGGCCATGCTGACGGTGGCCGCGCCGGCCCGCGCGGCGATCGCCGACGCCAGGGCCAGCGCCGCCGGCCGTAATAATCTGCTTGCTGGGTTCATCCGGCGATGATAGCAGGCTTGCCGGCCGCCGCCACGCCGGCCGCCGCCCCGATGGGGTAAAATGGCGGCCACTGTTCATTCCGGGTCCATCATGCTAGACAATCTTACCCAACGCCTTGCCAAGGTCGTTAAAACCATGCGCGGCGAGGCCCGCCTGACCGAAGCCAACACCGCTGAGATGCTGCGCGAAGTGCGGCTGGCGCTGCTCGAGGCCGACGTCGCCCTGCCGGCCGTGCGCGAATTCATCGCCAAGGTCAAGGACAAGGCCCTGGGCGAGGAAGTGATCTCGTCGCTGACGCCGGGCCAGGCGCTGGTCGGCGTGGTGCAGCGCGAGCTGGCCGCGCTGATGGGCGCCGACCTCGGGCCGGAAGCGTCGCAGCTGAGCTTTGCCCAGCAGCCGCCGGCGATCATCCTGATGGCCGGCCTGCAGGGTGTGGGCAAGACCACCACCGTCGGCAAGCTGGCCAAGTACCTGAAGGAAGAAAAGAAGAAGAAGGTGCTGACCGTGTCGGCCGACGTCTACCGTCCGGCCGCGATCGCCCAGCTGCAATCGGTGACCGCCCAGGTCGGCGCCGATTTCTTCCCGTCCACCGCGCAGGACAAGCCGGTCGACATCGCGCTGGCCGCGCTGGACTGGGCCAGGAAGCACTACCACGACGTGCTGATCATCGACACAGCCGGCCGCCTCGGCATCGACGAAGCGATGATGCAGGAAATCGCCGCCGTCCACGCCGCCGTGAAACCGATCGAAACGCTGTTCGTGGTCGACGCCATGCTGGGCCAGGACGCCATCAACACGGCCAAGGCCTTCAACGACGCGCTGCCGCTGACCGGCATCGTGCTCACCAAGCTGGACGGCGATTCGCGCGGCGGCGCCGCGCTGTCGGTGCGCCACGTCACCGGCAAGCCGATCAAGTTTGCCGGTGTGTCGGAAAAGCTCGACGGGCTGGAAGCGTTCGACCCGGCGCGCATGGCCAGCCGCGTGCTGGGCATGGGCGACATCATGGCGCTGGTGGAAGAGGCGCGCAAGGGCGTCGACAGCAAGGCCGCGGCCGAGCTGGCCGCCAAGGTCAAGTCGGGAGGCAAGTTCGACATGAACGACTTCAAGGCGCAGCTGGGCCAGATGAAGAAAATGGGCGGCATGGCCAGCCTGGTCGACAAGCTGCCGGCCCAGTTCCAGCAGGCCGCCGGCGGCGCCAACATGGACCAGGCCGACAAGCAGGTGCGGCGCATGGTCGGCATCATCGACTCGATGACGCCGCAGGAACGGGCCAAGCCGGAGCTGATCAAGGCCACCCGCAAGCGCCGCATCGCGGCCGGCGCCGGCGTCCAGGTGCAGGAAGTGAACCGCATGCTGACCCAGTTCGAGCAGATGCAGACGATGATGAAAAAGCTCTCCGGCGGCGGCATGATGAAGATGATGCGCTCGATGAAGGGCATGATGCCGGGCATGCGCTAAGACGGGGAAAAGCCCCGGTTTACGCCCTGTGAAGGTGCGCTAGCCCGGGAAACCCCGTGTTTACGTGGTGTTTCCGGGAAAAAACGCGAAAAACACTTGCATAAGCCTTAAATCACCACCAATATTAGCCGGTGCGATCAATTGCGCAATTTTCCATGTGTTCGTTAAGGAGGCTCGAAGATGGCAACAGCCAAAAAAACCCCAGCAGCACCAGCTAAGAAGGCCGCAGCCGCGAAACCAGCAGCCGCGAAAAAAGCAGCACCAGCAAAAGCAGCAGCCAAACCAGCAGTGAAAAAAGCGGCAGCTCCGGCCGCAGCGCGCAAACCGAACGCCGCCTTCATGAAAGCGATGACGCCGTCGGCAACGCTGGCCGCCGTGGTCGGCGCCACCCCGCTGCCGCGCACCGAAGTGACCAAGAAAGTCTGGGATTACATCAAGAAGCTCGACCTGCAAGATCCGGCCAACCGCCGCATGATCAACGCCGACGACAAGCTGAAAGCTGTATTCGGCGGCAAAGCCCAAGTGTCCATGTTCGAAATGACCAAGCTCATTTCCGACCACCTGAAATAAGCGCAGCGGCCAGTACAGCCGCGCCGGGATGCCTCAATCGCTCACGCGCTTGAGGCATTTTTTAATCCGGGGTCAGATCCGACATTTGGACACGAACTCTGCCGTAGCTTCCGCTACGGCAGAGTTCGTGTCCAAATGTCGGATCTGACCCCGGATTTATTTCCAGTTGTTCCAGGCCGAGAGCACGGCGTTCGGGTAGTCGGGCTTGCCGCGGCTGCCGTTGTAGCGGCCCAGCGCCAGATACAGGTTGCCGGCCTCCATGTCGAGGTACATGCGCAGGATGGCGCAGCCGTAGCGCAGGTTGGTCTGCATATTGAACAGCGCGCTGCGGTTGCGGTCGCCGATGATGTTGGTCCAGAACGGCATCACCTGCATGTAGCCGCGCGCGCCCACCATCGACACCGCGTACTTGCGGTAGGCCGATTCGACCTGGATCAGGCCCAGCACCATGCCCGGGTCGAGCCCGGCGCGGCGCGCTTCGTACCACACGGTGGAGAGGAATTCGCTGCGGGTCTGCTCGTCGGGCAGCTTGCGCTTCAGGCGCGACGACATCTGCGCCAGCCAGCCCTGGTAGCGCAGGCGCTCGGCCTCGGTGCGGAAGGTCGGCTGCGGCGGCGTCGCATCCTTGATCGCGTTCGACAGCGCCAGCCGAACCGAATCGGCCAGCGCTTCTTCCTTCTGGTTGCCGGCGTGGGCGATGCCGGCGGTGACCAGCACCGCCGCGATCGCCGCGCCCAGCATGCGCTTCACGTTCACGCCGCCATTTTGCCTTTGACGAAGCTGACGATGTCGGCCACCGGCACGGCGGTCGCTTCGGCGTCGCGGCGGCCCTGGTATTCCAGGTTGCCTTCCTTCAGGCCGCGGTCGCCGATCACCACGCGGTGCGGCACGCCGATCAGCTCCCAGTCGGCGAACATCTGGCCCGGACGCAGGCCGCGGTCGTCGACGATGACGTCGATGCCGGCCGCCAGCGCGTCGGCGTACAGTTGCTCGGTCGCTTCCTTGACCGCCTCGCTGCGGTCCATGCCCATCGGGCACAGCACCAGTTCGAACGGCGCCAGCGAGGTCGGCCAGATGATGCCCTTGTCGTCGAAGTTCTGCTCGATCGCGGCGCCCAGGATGCGGGTGATGCCGATGCCGTAGCAGCCCATCTGCAGCGGCGCGGGCTTGCCGTTTTCGTCGAGGAAGGTGGCCTTCATCGACTCCGAGTACGCCGTGCCCAGCTGGAACACATGGCCCACTTCGATGCCGCGCTCGATCGCCAGCACGCCCTTGCCGTCCGGCGAGGCGTCGCCGGCGACGACGTTACGCAGGTCGGCCACGATGGCAGGCTCGGCGGTATCACGGCCCCAGTTGGCGCCGGTGTAGTGGTAGCCGGCGTCGTTGGCGCCGCAGACGAAGTCGGCCATGTTGGCGACCGTGCGGTCGGCCACGATGGTGACCGGGGCCTTGGTACCGATCGGACCCAGGTAGCCAGGCACGCAGCCGTACACCTCGAGGATCTCGGCTTCGGTCGAGAAGCGGTGCGCCGCCAGGCCGGGCACCTTGCCGACCTTGACTTCGTTGAGCTCGTGGTCGCCGCGCAGCAATAACATGAAATACTGTTTAGCTGTTTTGCCGTCTTTTTCGGTCTCCACCGTCAGCGCGATGGTTTTCACCGTCTGCGCCAGGTCCAGCTTGAGCAGTTCGGCCACCGCTTCGCACTTGGTGGCGTCCGGCGTGGCGGTCTTGGTCAATGCCTGCGCGGCGGCCGGACGGGTGGCGGCCAGCGGCAGCGCCTCGGCCGCCTCCATATTGGCGGCGTAGTCCGAGCTCGGGCAGTAGACGATGGCGTCCTCGCCGGTGCTGGCGATGACGTGGAATTCATGCGAACCGGTGCCGCCGATGGCGCCGTTGTCGGCCGCCACCGCGCGGAACTTCAGGCCGAAGCGGTTGAAGATGCGGGTATAGGCGTCATACATGATCTGGTACGAAGCCTGCATGCCGGCCAGGTCGCGGTCGAACGAGTAGGCGTCCTTCATGGTGAACTCGCGGCCGCGCATCAAACCGAAGCGCGGACGGCGTTCGTCGCGGAATTTGGTCTGAATGTGGTAAAAATTCAACGGAAGCTGACGGTAGGATTTAATTTCCGAACGAACAACATCGGTGATCACTTCCTCGGCGGTCGGCTGGAAAGCGAACTCGCGGCCGTGGCGGTCCTTGATGCGCAGCAGCTCGGCGCCCATCTTGTCCCAGCGGCCGGTTTCCTGCCACAGCTCGGCCGGCTGGATCAGCGGCATCAGCAGCTCTATGGCGGCGGCCTGGTTCATCTCTTCGCGCACGATCGCCTCGACCTTGCGGATGATGCGCAAGCCCATCGGCATGTAGGTATAAATGCCCGAACCCAGGCGTTTGATCATGCCGGCGCGCATCATCAACTGGTGGCTGACGATCTCGGCGTCGGAAGGCGCTTCTTTAAGCGTGGAAATAAAAAATCGTGAGGCGCGCATACGGTGAATTCTTTTTAAAAAGAGAGAGTTATAATCAACCTAATTTTAAAGGATTAGCTGGCTGATGCGTCCATACTTTATACAAATGCGTTCAATTGATAGCTCCATGGCCGTTTTCGTACCCCGAAAACCCAGCCGTGGCGCGGTTTTGTGGGCAAAAATATAAGCAGGGAGCTCGGTCGCAGAAAGTTTGAGGTGCAATATGCTCGATCGTGAAGGGTTTCGGCCCAACGTCGGCATCATCCTGCTAAACGCCCAGAACGAGGTGTGGTGGGGCAAGCGGGTGCGCGAGCACTCATGGCAATTTCCGCAGGGCGGCATCAAATACGGAGAAACGCCGGAACAGGCGATGTATCGGGAGCTGGAAGAAGAGATCGGATTACGGGCAGAGCATGTCAAGATCGTCGGCCGCACGCGCGACTGGCTGCGCTACGAGGTGCCCGACCACTTCATCAAGCGCGAGATTCGCGGCCATTACCGTGGCCAGAAGCAGATTTGGTTCCTGCTGCGGATGTGCGCCCGCGACAACGACGTCAACCTGCGCCTGACCGACCATCCGGAATTCGACGCCTGGCGATGGCATGAGTACTGGGTGCCGCTGGACGTGGTGATCGAATTCAAGCGGGAAGTGTATCAGCGGGCCCTGCAGGAGCTGTCGCGCTTCCTGACCTGGCCGGCCAACGGCCACGACCGCCGGCACCACGGCTCGCGCTACCTGCGCCAGCCGCATCCGCCGCGGCCGAATCCGGAACCGCCGGGTTCGACCTGCGGGACGGCCGAGCCGGCAGTGGCGGCCGAACCGGAAAAGAAAAGCGGTTGAAACGATGGGACAGCCTGGCTGTCCCATTTTTTTATTCAAACGATCTTGCAGGCCTCGTCGAACGCCAGCCGCGGCGCGCGCGGACGCACCTTGGCCACGTCGCCGTAGCCGAGATTGCACAGGAAGTTGGACTTGACCGTCGTGCCGGCAAAGAACGCCTGGTCCACCTTGGCGTTGTCGAAGCCGGACATCGGCCCGCAATCGAGGCCGATCGCCCGCGCCGCCATGATCAGGTAGGCGCCCTGCAGCGACGAGTTGCGGAAGGCGGTGGAGCGTATCGCCTCGTCCTTGCCGGCAAACCACGAGCGGGCATCGACGGCCGGCGACAGCTGCGGCAGCTTTTCATAAAACGCCAGGTCCATGCCGACGATGACGGTGACCGGCGCCGCCATGGTCTTGTCGGCGTTGCCGGCGGACAGGGCCGGCCGCAGCCTGGCCTTGGCTTCCGCCGAGCGCACGAACACCAGCCGCGCCGGCGAGCTGTTGGCCGAGGTGGGCGCCCATTTAAGCAGGTCGTACAACAGTTCCAGCTGGGCGTTGCTGACTTCGCGGTCCAGCCAGCCGTTGTGGGTGCGGGCGCTGTAGAACAGCGTATCGAGGGCGGATTGGTTCAGCATGGCATATCCATCAAGGTTATTAAATAATTACGACCGAGGCCGCGGACATCGCTTATTTTATCGAGCGGGTACAATATCGGCATGTTTAATCCCTCCTCCGACGACGTCCGCCGTTTCTTCTGCGAGACTTTCCGCAAGCAGCGGGCCAATGAAATCATGACCCCCATAGAGACGATGGCGGCCGACTGGGTGCGCAACCATCCGGAGTACCACGACGTGCTGGGCGACGTCGACGCGGCGCTGGCGCGCGACTACTCGGTCGAAGGGGCGCAAGCCAATCCCTTCCTGCACCTGTCGATGCATCTGTCGATCGACGAGCAGATCTCGATCGACCAGCCGCGCGGCATCCGCGACGCCGCCACCGCGCTGACCCTGAAGCTGGACGACGCCCACGCGGCGCACCACGAGATCATGGAATGCCTGGGCGAGATGATCTGGAACGCCCAGCGCAGCGGCACCCCGCCCGACGGCGAGGCCTACATCGAAGCGGTCAAGCGCCGCCTGTAAAATCCGGGGTCAGATCCGACATTTGGACACGGTCTCTGCCGTAGCGGCCGCTACGGCAGAGACCGTGTCCAAATGTCGGATCTGACCCCGGATTGAAAAAGCCACGCATTGCGTGGCTTTTTCATAGGCATCGAAGCGGATCAGCGGTGTACCGCCAGCGTGCCCGGCAGGCTGTGCAGGTAGGCCGCCAGGTCCTTGATGTCCTGGTTGCTCAGCGGCTTGACCTGGCCGGTCATGATCGCGTTGTTGCGGCCGTTGGCGCCGTCGCCCCGCTTGTAGGCGGTCAGCGCGTGCTCCAGGTAATCCTTGTGCTGGCCGGCCAGCTTCGGATAGCTCGGGTCGATCGGGGTGTTGAAATCCTTGCCGTGGCAGGCGAAGCAGCTGTACTTGTCGGCCAGCGCCTTGCCGGCGTCGATATTGCCGCCAGCGAAGGCGGAGCAGGAAACGGCGGAGCAGAACAGCGCGGTGATCAGTTTTTTCATCATGTCGGTCCTCATTTCGCGGCGGCGGTGGTGGCGGTCTGCTGCGAGTAGAACGCGGCAACATCGGCGATGTCCTGGTCCGACAGGCTGCTGGCGATACCCTTCATCGACGGATGCTTGCGGTCACCTTTTTGATACGCCTTCAACGCGCTTTCGATGTACTTGGCCGACTGGCCGCCTATCATCGGCACCTGGAACACTTCCGGGAAGGTGGCCTTGTAGCCGGGAATCCCGTGGCAACCGATACACATTTCAATCTTGGCTTTGGCGTTCTGGGCATTGCCCACTACGTCGGCCGCCGTGGCGATTTGAGCGATGCCTGCGAGCACGAGGAGTGCGGTGATTTTTTTCATGGTGTCTGCAAGTAAGTAATCGGGTACTACCGCGCGGATGCAAAACTTGACTTTTGCACTATCAGCCTGCGATTCTAACCCAAGTATTTTTTCTAAGCTACAGCGAATCATTGCCAGAACAACATACCAGGGACTGAGCACGCCCTCTATCGAACTCCCCTATACTGCGCAAATCCCCTTCTTTTTGAGACAGAACCGTATGCAAGCCACCCACCGCTTTGAAGGCTCCGACCAGTACGTCGCGACCGATGACCTGAAACTGGCCGTGAATGCGGCCCTGACGCTGCAACGCCCGTTGCTGATCAAGGGCGAGCCGGGCACCGGCAAGACCATGCTGGCCGAGGAAGTGGCCGCCGCGCTGAACATGCCGCTGATGCAATGGCACATTAAGTCCACCACCAAGGCGCAACAGGGATTGTACGAATACGACGCAGTGTCGCGTTTGCGCGACTCCCAGCTGGGCGACGAGCGCGTGCGCGACATCCACAACTACATCGTCAAGGGCGTGCTGTGGCAGGCATTTACCGCGCCGGAGCCGGTGGTGCTGCTGATCGACGAGATCGACAAGGCCGACATCGAGTTCCCCAACGACCTGCTGCGCGAGCTGGACCGGATGGAATTCTACGTCTACGAGACCCGCGAAATGGTGCAGGCCAAACACCGTCCGCTGGTCATCATCACCTCCAACAACGAAAAAGAGCTGCCGGACGCCTTCCTGCGCCGCTGCTTCTTCCACTATATTAAGTTCCCGGACCGCGACACGATGGAGCAGATCGTCGCCGTCCACTACCCGAACCTGAAGAAGGAGCTGCTGGCGCAGGCGCTGCAGACCTTCTACGAGGTGCGCGACGTGCCGGGCCTGAAGAAAAAGCCGTCGACGTCAGAGTTCCTCGACTGGCTCAAGCTGCTGATGGCCGAGGACATCCCGCCCGAGGCGCTGCGCAGCAAGGACGCCAAGGCCATCGTGCCGCCGCTGCACGGGGCGCTGCTGAAGAACGAGCAGGACGTGCACCTGTTCGAGCGCCTGGTGTTCATGTCGAGGACCAACCGCTGATGAATCAGCTCGCCCGCCCCGCCGCCCCCATCGCCCCGGTCACGCTGGAACTGAACGGCGTGCGTCTCGAACCACTGGGCCCCCAGCACGCCGACGGCCTGCGCGCGGCCGCCAGCGACGGCGCGCTGTGGCAGCTGCGCGTCACCTCGGTGCCGGAACCGGAGCAGGTCGACGCCTATATCGCCACCGCGCTGGAGATGCGTCCCGCCCGGCTGGCGTTCGCCGTCATCGACCTCGCCGGCGGCGCCGTGGTCGGCACCACCAGCTATCATGACATCGTGCCGACCATCGCGCGCCTGGAGATCGGTTATACCTGGTATGCGAAGCGTTTTCAGCGCAGCCACGTCAACACCACCTGCAAGCTGCTGCTGATGACGCACGCGTTCGAAACCCTGGGCGCGGCGCTGGTCGGCCTGCGCACCGACAACTTCAATTTCGCCTCGCAGGCGGCCATCGAGCGGCTGGGCGCGAAGAAGGACGGCGTGCTGCGCCACCACGCGCTGCGCCGCGACGGCACCGTGCGCGACACCGTCATGTACAGCATCGCCGCCGGCGAATGGCCGGAAATCAAGGCGCAGTTGCGCTACAAGCTGGAACAGCACGGAGCCCGCTGACATGCTGATCGACTTCTTTTTTACTTTGAAAGACGCCAAGATTCCGGTGTCGATCAAGGAGTTCCTGACCCTGCTGGAGGCGATGGAAAAGAACGTCATCGGCGCCTCGATGGACGATTTCTACTACCTGTCGCGCCTGACGCTGGTCAAGGACGAGGCCCACTTCGACAAGTTCGACCGCGCCTTCGCCCAGTACTTCAAGGGCATCAACGCCGCCTTCGAGACCAACAGCGCCATCCCGCTGGACTGGCTGATCAAGCGCATGGAGCGTGAGCTGAGCGACGAGCAGAAGGCCCAGCTGGAGAAATTCGGCTACGACAAGCTGATGGACCGCCTCAACGAGCTGCTGAAGGAACAAAAGGAGCGCCACGAGGGCGGCAGCAAGTGGATAGGCACCGGCGGCACTTCGCCCTTCGGCAACGGCGGCACCAATCCCGAGGGCGTGCGCATCGGCGGCAAGGGCGGCAACCGCACGGCGGTCAAGGTGTGGGAGGCGCGCGCCTACAAGGACTACGACGGCGAGCGCGAACTGGGCACGCGCAACATCAAGGTGGCCCTGCGCCGGCTGCGCAAGTTCGCGCGCCAGGGCGCCGAGGAGGAATTCGCGCTGGACGCGACCATCCGCGCCACCGCCAGCAACGCCGGCTACCTGGACATCAAGATGCAGCCCGAGCGCAAGAACAACATCAAGGTGCTGATGCTGTTCGACGTGGGCGGCACCATGGACGACCATATCGAGCGCACCGAGGAACTGTTCTCGGCGTCGAAGACGGAGTTCAAGAACATGGAGTTCTTCTACTTCCACAACTGCGTGTACGACTACATGTGGAAGAACAACCGGCGCCGCAACTCGGAGCGCTTCCCGACCTGGGACATCCTGCGCAAGTACCCGCCCGACACCAAGCTGATTTTCGTCGGCGACGCGACGATGAGCCCCTACGAGGTGCTGCAGCCGGGCGGCTCGGTCGAGTACAACAACGAGGAGGCGGGCAGCGAATGGCTGGCGCGCTTCACCCACGCCTTCCCCAAGTTCGCCTGGCTCAATCCGGAGCCGGAAGGTGTGTGGCAGTACCGGCAGTCGATCTCCATCATCAAGCAGCTGATGAACAACCGCATGTTCCCGCTGACGATGGACGGCCTGGAACGGGCCATGCGCACGCTGAGCAAGTAGTTATTTGGCGGTTTCCGGACGCCAGTCGTACTCCATGTAGTTGGCGGCCATCTTCGCGCGGTCGGCGCCCAGCTCGCGCTGCACCAGGGGGCAGCGGGGTCAGGGCAGCGGGGTCAGTTCCGGCAATCTGCCAGGCGTGGCACACTGCCGGAACTGACCCTAATGCCTATGTTTTGACCGCAAACCGATGAGCCGTCATTCCCGCGCAGGCGGGAATCCATAGGGCGCGTGGTCATGGGCTCACCATGGATTCCGGCTTGCGCGGGAATGAAGGCTCATAACTTAGCGGCATTAGGAACTGACCCCGTTGTTTCGCGGTTTTAAGGCAGCTGCAGGCGGTAGCCGACGGCGGTTTCGGTCAGCAGGTAGCGCGGCTGGGTCGGATCGGCTTCCAGCTTGTGGCGCAGGTGGCCCATGTAGATGCGCAGGTAGTGGCCGTTCTCGGACTGCGACGGCCCCCACACGGCGCGCAGCAGCTGCGGGTTGGTCATCACGCGGCCGGCGTTGCTGACCAGGACCGCCAGCAGGCGGTATTCGGTCGGCGTCAGGTGCACGTTCTCGCCGGCGCGCGTCACGCGGCGGTTCTTCAGGTCCACCGCGACGTCGCCGAACTGGATCAGGCCGGAATTGTCGGCGGCCGGCTGGCGCTGGCGCCGCAGGGTGGCGCGCACGCGGGCCAGCAGCTCGCCCACGCCGAACGGCTTGGTCAGGTAGTCGTCGGCGCCGGCGTCCAGCGCGCGGATCTTGTCGGCTTCGTTGACCCGCGCCGACAGCACGATCACCGGCACGCTCGACCACTTGCGCACGTCGGTGACGAAATCGATGCCGTCGCCGTCGGGCAGGCCCAGATCGAGCACGATCAGGTCGGGCTTGCGGGTGCCGGCGTCGATCAGGCCGCGCTGCAAGGTCGCCGCCTCGTGCACCTGCCAGCCCTCCTCCTCCAGCGCGCTGCGCACGAAGCGGCGGATCTGCGGTTCGTCCTCGACCAGCAGGGCGACAGGCGCGGTCGGCAAGGTGGCGGCGTCATTCATGGCGATGTTCCTGTTCCAGCTCCGGCATGGCCGGCGGTGTGCCCAGCGGCAGCGTGATGGCGAAGGCGGCGCCGCCCAGCGGCGATGGCGCCGCCGCAATGCGGCCTCCGTGCGCCTCGACGATGGCGCGGCAGATCGCCAACCCCAGCCCGACGCCCGGCTTGGCCGATTCGCGCTCGCCGCGGGTGAATTTTTCAAAGATCGCTTCTTCGCGCCCATGCGGCAGGCCCGGACCGTCATCATAGACCATGATGTTGATCCAGGCGCCGTGCAGCTCGGCGGAGATCTCGATGCGCGAGCCGGGCGGCGTGTATTTGGCGGCGTTTTCCAGCAGGTTGCACAGCACCCGCTCGATCAGCACCGCGTCGTAGCGCAGCAGCGGCAGCTCGGGCGGCAGCCGGGTGCGCACCTGATGGCCCTTCAGCAGCGAGCCGACGGCGCGCAATGCGCTGCCGACCACTTCTTCCAGCGGCTGCCATTGCAGGTTGAATTTGACCTCGCCGCTTTGGATGCGCGCCATGTCGAGCAGGTTGGACACCAGTGCGCTCATGCGCAGCGCCTCGTCGTGCAGCGCGGCGGCCATGTCCAGCTGCGATGGCGCCAGCGCCGGTTTGGAGCCGGCCAGCGATTCGGACAGCCCGACCAGCGACGTCAACGGCGTGCGCAGGTCGTGCGACAGCGCCGCCAGCAGCGAGTTGCGCAACCGCTCCGACTCCATGTTGACCAGCGCGTTCTGCGCCACCTCGATGTAGTGCACCCGCTCCAGCGCGATGGCGGCCAGCGCGGCGAAGGTGTCGAGCTGCTGCCGCTGCTCGGGGATCAGGATCCAGCGCCGGTGTTCTGGCTCGATCGCCAGCACGCCGCGGGTGCGCATCGGCGCCACCAGCGGCAGGTAGAAGATGCGGCTGGCCGGCAGCGTGTCGGTGCCCAGGCCCGCGCTTTCGGCGCGGTCGTAGGCCCATTGGGCGATGCCGGTGTCCAGCACCGACAAGTGGGCGCTGGTGGCGATGTCGGCCGCGTTCAGCGGCGGCAGCCGCAAACGGCCGGCGTCGTCCGGCACCAGCAAGGTGGCGCGGGCGCGGAAGGCGCGCTGGATGAAGCTTTGCGTGGTCTCGAAAATCTGCTCGGTCTGCAGGGCGCCCGACAGTTCGCGGGCAAACTCGTACAGCGCGCGCGAACGCTTTTCGCGGTGCGAGGCGACGCGCGCCTGGAAGCGCAGGTCGGCCGTCAGGTGGCCGGTGATCAGCCCCACCGCCAGCATGACCACGAAGGTGATCAGGTACTGGAAGTCCGACACCGCGAAGGTGAAGCGCGGCGGCACGAAGAAGAAGTCGAAGCAGGCCACGCTGACGCAGGTGGCCAGCACCGACGGGCCGCGCCCGAAGCGCACCGCCACCAGCACCACCACCAGCAGGAACAGCATGGCGATGTTGGCCAAGTCCAAGTAGGCCAGCAGCGGCGTGGCCAGCAAGGCGGTGGCGAAGCTGGCCGCGCCGGCGACGAGGTAGCCGGCGGCGCGACGGCGCACCAGCGCGGTATCCGGCTCGCCGTCCGGCGAACCGTCGGCGGTGCCGGATGCATCCCAGCCCCAGCCTGCGCCCGCCGCCGCGCGCGGCACACCCGCGCCGGCCTCGTTGCGCGGCTCGCCGATTTCGATCAGGTCGATGTCCGGCGCGTACGCGGCCAGGCGCTTGATGTGCGGCTTGCGCCAGGGCCAGGTCGGATGGCCGCGTCCCATGACGATCTTCGACAGGTTGTGGCTGCGCGCGTAATCGACCGCCGCCAGCGCGATGTCGTGGCCGGAAATGACGGCGGTGGCAGCGCCCAGGTCTTCGGCCAGCTTGAGCGTCTTGAGGATTTGTTCGCGCTGGGCGGCGGGCAGCCGCTGCAGCGACGGCGTTTCGATATAGATCGCGTGCCAGCCGGTGCCCAGCTGGCTGGCCAGCCGCGCCGTGCTGCGCACCGTGTGCTCGCCGCCCGGGCGCGGGCCGACGCAGGCCAGCAGCGCGGCGCCGGTCTTCCATATCTCGGCGATGGACTTCTCCACGCGGTAGGCGCGCACGTCGTCCTCGATGCGGTCGGCGGTGCGGCGCAGCGCCAGCTCGCGCAGCGCGATCAGGTTCCCCTTGCGGAAAAAATTCTTCGACGCGCGTTCGGCCTGCTGTTCCTGGTACACCTTGCCGCTCTTGAGCCGCGACAGCAGCTCGTCGGCCGGAATATCGACCAGCACCACCTCGTCGGCCTGGTCGAACACCGTGTCCGGCACGGTTTCGCCGACGCGGATGCCGGTGATGCCGCCGACCACGTCGTTCAGGCTTTCCAGGTGCTGCACGTTGACGGTGGTGAGCACGTCGATGCCGGCGTCGAGCAGCTCCTCGACGTCCTGCCAGCGCTTGGGGTGGCGCGAGCCGGGCGCGTTGGAATGGGCCAACTCGTCCATCAGGATCAGCGGCGGACGGCGCTCCAGCGCGCCGTCGAGGTCGAATTCGGCGATGCGCTTGCCGCGATAGTCGACCGCCTTCGGCGGCAGCACGTCCAGTCCGGCCAGCATGGCCGCCGTCTCGCTGCGGCCATGGGTTTCCACCACGCCGACCAGCACGGCCTGGCCGTCGGCCTGCAGCTTGCGGGCGGCGGCCAGCATGGCGTAGGTCTTGCCGACGCCGGCCGAGGCGCCGAAGTAGATGCGCAGCTTGCCGCGCGCCGCCTTGCGCTCCTGCGCCTGCACCTGCGCCAGCAGCGCATCGGGGTCGGGTCGCACACTATCGTTGGGGAACATGGCCATCCGTCGATTTTACTGCTTCGTTGCCGGTTTTGCCCGGTCCAGCGCGAGATTAAGCTCCAGCACGTTGACGCGCGGTTCGCCGAAGAAGCCGAAATACTGCTTCAGCCGGCTGCCGTCTATCATCGCCAGCACCTGTTCGGCGGGCATCCGGCGGGCGGCGGCGACGCGGCCGGCCTGGTAGCGGGCGGCGGCGACGCTGATCTCCGGATCGAGTCCGCTGCCCGACGCCGTCACCAGGTCGACCGGCACCGGCAGCGTGTTGCCCGGGTCGGCGGCCTTGAGCGCGTCGATGCGGCCCTTGACGGCGTCCAGTTGGGCCGCGTTGTTCGAGCCCAGGTTGGAGCCGCCGGAACCGGCGGCATTGTCGGGCATCGGCCCGGTGGCCGACGGCCGGCCCCAGAAGTACTTCGGCGACGAGAACGACTGGCCGATCAGCGTCGAACCGACCGCCTTGCCGTCGATCTCGACGATGCTGCCGGCGGCCTGCGCCGGGAACGCCACGGCGCCGATGCCGGTGACGGCCAATGGGTAGATCACGCCGCAGATCAGCGTCAATGCGCCGAAGACGACGACGGCGGGGCGAAGATGGGACGACAGGGATGATGACATGATGACTCCTTAAACCAGGTTGAACGCCGACAGCAGCAGGTCGATCGCCTTGATGCCGATGAACGGCAGGATGATGCCGCCGACGCCGTACAGCAGCAGGTTGCGGCGCAACAGCGCGACGGCGCCGATGGCGCGGTACTGCACGCCCTTGAGCGCCAGCGGGATCAGCACGACGATGATCAATGCGTTGAAGATCACCGCCGACATGATGGCCGACGACGGACTGGCCAGGTGCATGACGTCGAGCGCCTTCAGCTGCGGATAGGTGCCGACGAAGGCCGCCGGGATGATGGCGAAGTACTTGGCGATGTCGTTCGAGATCGAGAACGTCGTCAGCGAGCCGCGCGTCATCAGCATCTGCTTGCCGATTTCGACGATCTCCAGCAGCTTGGTCGGATTCGAATCCAGGTCGACCATGTTGCCGGCCTCCTTGGCGGCCTGGGTGCCGGAGTTCATCGCCACGGCGACGTCGGCCTGGGCCAGCGCCGGCGCGTCGTTGGTGCCGTCGCCGGTCATGGCCACCAGGCGGCCTTCGGACTGGTAGCTGCGGATCAGTTTGAGCTTGTCCTCCGGCGTCGCCTCGGCCAGGAAGTCGTCCACGCCCGCCTCGGCGGCGATGGCGGCGGCGGTCAGCTTGTTGTCGCCGGTGATCATCACGGTCTTGATGCCCATGCGGCGCAGCTCGGCGAAACGCTCCTTGATGCCGCCCTTGACGATGTCCTTGAGCTCGACCACGCCCATCACCCGGCCGGCATCGACCACCACCAGCGGCGTGCTGCCGCGGCGGGCGACATCGTCGACGGTGCGCGACACCTCGGCCGGATAGGGCTGGCCCAGCGACTCGACATACTGGCGCACGGTGTCGGCCGCGCCCTTGCGAACAGCGCGTACCGAACCCGATTCGCCGATGTCGACGCCGCTCATGCGGGTCTGCGCGGTGAACGGCACGAACACGGCGTGCAGCGACGCCATCTCGCGTTCGCGGATGTTGAACTTCTGCTTGGCCAGCACCACGATGCTGCGGCCTTCCGGCGTTTCGTCGGCCAGCGAGGCCAGTTGCGCCACGTCGGCCAGCTGCTGGTCGGTCACGCCCGGCGCGGGGAAGAAGGCCGAAGCCTGGCGGTTGCCCAGCGTGATGGTGCCGGTTTTATCGAGCAGCAGCACGTCGACGTCGCCGGCCGCTTCGACCGCGCGGCCGGAGGTGGCGATCACGTTGGCCTGCATCATGCGGCTCATGCCGGCCACGCCGATGGCCGACAGCAGGCCGCCGATGGTGGTCGGGATCAGGCATACCAGCAGCGCGATCAGCACGGTGATGGTGATCGGCGTTCCCGAGCCGGCGGCGGCCACCGAGAACAGAGAGAACGGCAGCAAGGTCACGGTGACGACCAGGAACACGATGGTCAGCGCCACCAGCAGGATGGTCAGCGCGATTTCGTTGGGGGTCTTCTGGCGCTTGGCGCCTTCGACCATCGAGATCATGCGGTCGAGGAAGGTCTCGCCCGGATTGGCGGTGACCTTGACCACCAGCCAGTCCGACAGCACGCGGGTGCCGCCGGTGACGCTGGAAAAGTCGCCGCCCGACTCGCGGATCACCGGCGCCGATTCGCCGGTGATAGCGCTTTCGTCGACCGAGGCCACGCCTTCGATCACTTCGCCGTCGATCGGAATCACGTCGCCCGCTTCGACCAGGATGTAGTGGCCCTTGCGCAGGTCGAGCGCGGGCTGCGGCAGCCAAGTGGTGCCGTGCTTCGGCGTGGCCAGTTTCTTGGCGACGACGCTCTGCTTCAGGCTACGCAGCGAGGCCGCCTGCGCCTTGCTGCGCCCCTCGGCCATCGCCTCGGCGAAGTTCGCGAACAGCACCGTGAACCACAGCCAGATGGAGGTGGCCAGGATGAAGCCGGGCCGCGCCTCACCCTGGCCGAACAGCGCCTGCACGTACAGCAGCGTGGTGATGATGCTGCCGACGTAGACCACGAACATCACGGGGCTGCGCAGCTGCGTTGCGGGACTGAGCTTGCGGAACGAGTCGGCGATGGCCGGCATCAGCAGCTCCGAGTCGAACAGCCGCAGCTTCTTCGCAGGCGGATTGACAGGTGAACTGGAAGGTGGATTGGTAAAGAGGGTCATCTCTTTTTGCGTTGTGTCTGACATGGCGATTCCTTATTTTGCAAACAGCTGCAGGTGTTCAACCACAGGGCCGAGCGCCAGCGCCGGCACGTAATTCAGCACGCCGACCAGGGCGACCACGCCGCACAGCAGGCCGATGAACATCGGACCGTGGGTCGGCATGGTGCCGGCGTTGGCCTCCAGCCGCTTCTTGCCGGCCAGCGAACCGGCGATGGCCAGGATCGGCACGATCATCGCGAAGCGGCCAAACCACATGGCGATCGCCAGCGCGATGTTATAGAACGGCGTGTTGGCGGACAGGCCGGCAAACGCGCTGCCGTTGTTGTTGGCGGCCGAGCTGAAGGCGTACAGGATCTCCGAGAAGCCATGCGCGCCCGGGTTGAGGATGCCGGCCTTGCCGGCGTCGCACATGACGGCGATGGCGGTGCCGGCCAGCACCAGCGTCGGCGTGACCAGGATGGCGATCGAGGTCATTTTCATTTCATAGGCCTGGATCTTCTTGCCCAGGTATTCAGGCGTGCGGCCTATCATCAGGCCGGCGATGAACACCGCCATGATGGCGAAGATCAGCATGCCGTACAGGCCTGAGCCGACGCCGCCGAAGATCACTTCGCCGAACTGGATCAGCAGCATCGGGATCATGCCGCCGACCGGCATGAAGGAATCGTGCATGGCGTTGACCGCGCCGCACGACGCGGCCGTGGTCACCGCCGCGAACAGGGCCGAGGCGCTGATGCCGAAGCGGGTTTCCTTGCCTTCCATATTGCCGCCCGATTGCAGCGCGCTCATGGTCTGGTCGACGTGCAGCGCCTGCAGCGCGGGATGCGCGGCCTGCTCGGCGCCCAGCACCACCACCGTGCAGGCGACGAACAGCACCGTCATCGCGCCCAGCACCGCCCAACCCTGGCGCTTGTCGCCGACCATGCGGCCGAAGGCGAAGCACAGGCCGGCCGGGATCACGAAGATCGCCAGCATCTGCATGAAGTTGGCCAGCGGCGTGGGATTTTCATAGGGATGGGCCGAGTTGGCGTTGAAGAAGCCGCCGCCGTTGGTGCCCAGCATCTTGATCGCTTCCTGCGAGGCGACCGGGCCCATGGCGATGCTTTGCGTGGTGGCGGTCAGCGTTTCCGTGACCGGCTCGCCCTTGGCGTCCTTCAGCGGCTGGCCGTCGGCGCCCACTTTGGGCTGGGTGTAGGTCACGGCATCGAGCAGACGCACGTCCTTGTAGGCCGAGAAGTTCTGGATCACGCCCTGCCCCATCAGGAACACGGCGAACACCAGCGACAGCGGCAGCAGCACGTACAAGGTGGAGCGGGTGACGTCTGCCCAGAAGTTACCGATGGACTTGGCCGAGCGCGACGAAAAGCCGCGGATCAGCGCATAGGCCACGGCGATGCCGGTGGCGGCCGAGAAGAAGTTCTGCCCCGCCAGCACCAGCATCTGGGTCAGGTAGCTCATGGTCTGTTCGCCGCTGTAGCCCTGCCAGTTGGTATTGCTGACAAAGCTGACGGCGGTGTTGAACGAGGAGTCGGCGCTGACGTTGGCCAGGCCCTGTGGATTCAGCGGCAGGAAGGCCTGCACGCGCTGCAGGGCGTACACGGCCAGCGCGCCGATGCCGTTAAACAGCAGCAGCGCGATGGCGTAGGCTTTCCAGCCCTGGCCTTCGACCGCGCCATCCTTGCCTGCCATCCCGGCCAGGCGGTACAGCAGCTTTTCGATCCGGCCCATCCAGCCCATGCCCGGAATGGCGCTGCCGTCGCCGACGCGGGTCAGCAGGATGCCCAGCGGCCAGGCCAGCGCCAGCAACGCGGCCAGGAACGCCACCAGCAGTAGTATCGATTGCATGGTCATCACAGTTCCTCCGCTTTCAACAGCGCCACGACCAGGTACACCAGCAGGCCGGCGGAGGCGATTGCGCCGATCAGATAGAAGATGCTCATGGCTGGCCTCCCAGCTTGTCGCAGCCGGCGGCAAACGCCACGGTTACGGCAAAGAACACCACCATTGCACCGATAAATACTATGTCCATCACACCCTCACAGGTCTTGTTTTGATAATGAGAAGGTTAGCGGGAAGGGTCTAAAGATTTTGTAAAGACTTGGAGAGCGGGTGTAAACAAACCGTAAAAATCGCGGGGAGGATATGTATGGGGTGTGCGCGCGGAGTCCCTGTTCTGAAGTCTTCTGCTATTTCTTCTGAACCCTTCTGGCGGAACCTATTTCCGGAACAGAACAATCAGTGTGCAGTTAGCAGCCCATACCCTGCTCGATCTGATCGAACAGGCCGGCAGGAATGGGGCATCGCAGGATCCATCGGCGATCGTATTAACCGCCGTGGAAAGAAGCCACGCTCCGCGGAACCCGGCCCGGGTTGGACGCTGCCTGAGCGTCGCAAGTACCGCTTCCGTCTGGAGGATGTCGCCTTCGATTGAAGACCGTTTTTAAAAGGTTTTGTTAACAATCACCTGCAGCGCGGTCTTGCCGAGGAACTTGCCGTTGGCCGGCGAAGCGTAGGCGGTCTTGCTGGCGTTGGTGCCGATGACGGCCAGCGCGCCGGTCACCACGCCGAAGTCCCTGGTCACGCCGATTTTCCAGTCGGTGTAGCTTGCCGCGTCGTTGCGCCTCACTTTCTGGTGGCCCGCATGCAGGTTGACGGTATAGCCCTCGCCCGCATCGATATTGGCGCCGATATCGAGGTAGCCGCTGTTCTTGCTGTCGACGAAGCCGAACAGGTTGGTCACCGCGTGCGAATACTTGACGTAGGCCGGGCCGTAGCCCAGCTGGCCGTAGATTTCGGCGGTGTTGGCGTCGACGAAGCCGGACACCTTATCGAGGCCGTTCGACGGGTACACATAACCCAGAACGCCGACGTCATACGACACCGCCTCGCTCACCTGCCCACGCTGGCCGGCGTAGATATCCCATTCGACGTCGCCGCCACCGCCCGCGTCCTTGGTCCACTTGATGGTCGACAGCCAGGTGCCGGCATAGAAGCCGGTCGGGTTGTTGACGTAGTCGAAGCCACCCTGCAGCGCCGGCTGCAAGCGGGTTTGCGAAACGCCGCGATATCGGTAATCGCTGACGCCGGCGGCGTTGAAGCTGGTCTCGTTGTCCGGCTTCGCCGCCGGCGCGGCATCCTGCGCGCGCACGCTGCCGCCAAAGACAGCGGCGAAAATTGAGGCGGAGAGTATTAACTTCTTCATGATGCGGTCTTTCTGCTAGTGGGTAAAAACTTCGTGATAGAGGGACTCCATGTCGCCGTTGGCGCCCGCGTGCAGCACGGTGTGGGCCAGCGTCGCCGACATCACATGCGCCACATAAGCGCGCACCGCCGCCAGTTCGGACGCATCGGCGTCGCCGACGAGCATGAACAGCACCCGCAGCCCCGGATTGAACATGCGCGCCGCGTTCAGCCGCGCGATCAGCGCATACTGCCCCGCCAGATCGGCCTGCGACGGCGCCAGCGGCACCACCGCCAGCCGGGCGGCGATCAGCGCCGCCCGGTTATCGGCGGAGTCACGGCCCGCGGTGTCGATGACGATGTCGCAGCGGCGGCTGCGCAGCCGTTCCAGCTCGGCCACCAGCTCGCGCCCCGAAACGGTGCGCGCGGCGGTGTCGATCAGCGTCACGGTATGGCCGCTGCGGGCGCGCAGCCGGGCCAGATGGGCGGCCACTGCGGCCCTGGCGGCGTCGTTCTGGTTGGCGATGGCGATGATCATGCAAGCCCCTGTTTTGATCGTTGCGATACAAAACAGCTTATCGACGCCGCCGTAAAAACGGTCTAAAAAGGCGGGCCGTCGTTGTAAACATCGTGTATAAATTGGCCCGCGCCTTTTTTTTGGCCCTTTTCCGCCGCGATTACGCCCGGTTGAGGATAGAATACGCAAACGCCCGCATAAAACTGTACATAAACCCAGTATTAAACCTCAAGCTTGATCACGTATGGCCACTAAAAAACCAGTTTCCGACTACAGCGAATCATCCATCCGGGTCCTCAAGGGCCTGGAACCCGTCAAGCAACGCCCGGGGATGTACACCCGTACCGAGAACCCGCTGCACATCATCCAGGAAGTGATCGACAATGCCTCCGATGAGGCGCTGGGCGGGCATTGCAAAAACATCATCGTCACGCAGAACGCCGACGGCAGCATCACCGTCGAGGACGACGGCCGCGGCATCCCGGTCGGCCTGCATCCGGAAGAAGGCGTGCCGACGGTGGAAATCGTCTTCACCCGCCTGCACGCCGGCGGCAAGTTCGACAAGGGTTCGGGCGGCGCCTACGCGTTCTCCGGCGGTTTGCACGGCGTCGGCGTGTCGGTCACCAATGCGCTGTCCAAGCGCCTGGAGATCACCGTCTGGCGCAAGGAGCCCGACGGCACCGGCCTGCACAAGCTGGCCTTCGAGCACGGCGACGTGGTCGAGCCGCTGTCCTCCATCGTCGCTCCGCGCGACGGCAAGAAGTCCGGCACCCGCGTCACCGCCTGGCCGGACGCCAAATATTTCGACTCGCCGGCCATCTCGCAGACCGAGCTTCAGCGCCTGCTGCGCTCCAAGGCCGTGCTGCTGCCTGGCGTCACCGTCACGCTGGCCAACGCCAAGACCGGCGAATCGCAGACCTGGCAGTACAACGACGGCCTGCGCGGCTACCTGACCGAGGCGCTGGCGCAATCGACCGACGGCGAAACCCTGATCCCGCTGTTTGAAGGCGCGCAGTTCGCCGGGCCGGACGCCGAAGGCTTCGCCGAGGGCGAAGGCGCGGCGTGGGTGGTGGCATGGACCGAGCAAGGCGCCGTGGTGCGCGAATCCTACGTCAACCTGATCCCGACGCCGAACGGCGGCACCCACGAATCGGGCCTGCGCGACGGCTTGTACGGCGCCGTGAAGAACTTCGTCGAGATGCACTCGCTGCTGCCCAAGGGCGTCAAGCTGCTGCCGGAGGACGTGTTCGCGCGCGTCTCCTTCGTGCTGTCGGCCAAGGTGCTGGACCCGCAGTTCCAGGGCCAGATCAAGGAACGCCTCAACTCGCGCGACGCCGTGCGCCTGGTGTCGACCTACTCCAAGCCCGCGCTCGAGCTGTGGCTGAACCACCACGTCGACTACGGCAAGAAGCTGGCGGAGCTGGTCATCAAGCAGGCGCAATCGCGCCTGCGCTCGCTGCAAAAGGTCGAGAAGAGGAAATCGTCCGGCGTGGCCGTCCTGCCGGGCAAGCTGACCGACTGCGAATCGACCGACGTCACGCGCACCGAATTGTTCCTGGTCGAGGGCGACTCGGCGGGCGGTTCGGCCAAGATGGGCCGCGACAAGGAATTCCAGGCCATCCTGCCGCTGCGCGGCAAGGTGCTCAACTCGTGGGAGACCGACAAGGACCGCCTGTTCGCCAACAACGAGATCCACGACATCTCGGTGGCCATCGGCGTCGATCCGCACAACGCCGACACCATGCCGGATTTGAGCGGCCTCCGTTACGGCAAGATCTGCATCCTCTCCGATGCGGACGTCGACGGCTCGCACATCCAGGTGCTGCTGCTGACCCTCTTCTTCAAGCACTTCCCAGGGCTGATCGCCAACGGGAACATCTGCATCGCCCGTCCGCCGCTGTACCGCGTGGACGCGCCTGCGCGCGGCAAGAAGCCGATCCAGAAGCTGTACGCGCTCGACGCCGGCGAACTGGTGGCGATCGAGGACAAGCTGCGCAAGGACGGCCTGAAGGAAGGCGCCTGGTCCATCTCCCGCTTCAAGGGCCTGGGCGAGATGAACGCCGAACAGCTGTGGGAAACCACGATGAACCCGGACACGCGCCGCCTGCTGCCGGTGTCGCTGGGCGCCTACGCGCACGGCGAATCGGCCGCGCGCTTCAATATGTTGATGGGCAAAGGCGAAGCCGCCGCCCGCCGCGCCTGGATCGAAGAACACGGCAACGAAGCCGAAGCCGATATCTAATTACTGACCGACTATGACTCATCAAGCAAATCTCTTTGACGAACCGGCGCCGGAAACGGCAGCCGGCCAGCAGGCTATCGCTACGCCGCCCGCTCCGCCCGCACCACCGATGCCGCCGCAAGGCGGCGACGGCATGGGCGGCGACGGCGGCATGGGCGCCATGGGTGGTGGCGGTGGCGGCGGCGATGACGCCGGCGGCCCGGGC
>NZ_JBGLYQ010000041.1:0-65151 GCF_047304105.1 Duganella sp. Dugasp56 | reverse complement strand
CCCCCCCCCCCCCCCCCCCCCCCCCCCCCCCCCCCCCCCCCCCCCCCCCCCCCCCCCCCCCCCCCCCCCCCCCCCGCTTTGGAACTGACCCCGCTTTTTTTATTTGAGCAGGCGGGCGATGTCGAGCGCGAAGTAGGTCAGCACGCCATCGGCGCCGGCGCGCTTGAACGACAGCATCGCCTCCATCATCACCTTGTCGTGGTCCAGCCAGCCGTTTTGCGCGGCCGCCTTGATCATCGCGTATTCACCGCTGACCTGGTAGGCGAAGGTCGGCACCTTGAATTCGTCCTTCACGCGGCGCACGATGTCCAGGTAGGGCATGCCCGGCTTGACCATCACCATGTCGGCGCCCTCGGCCAGGTCCAGGCCCACCTCGCGCAACGCCTCGTCGCTGTTGGCCGGGTCCATCTGGTAGGTGTTCTTGTCGCCCTTGCCCAGGTTCTTGGCCGAGCCGACCGCGTCGCGGAACGGGCCGTAGAACGCCGATGCGTACTTGGCCGAGTACGCCATGATGCGGGTGTGGATGTGGCCGCCGGCTTCCAGCGCGGCGCGGATCGCGCCGATGCGCCCGTCCATCATGTCCGACGGCGCCACCACGTCGACGCCGGCCTCGGCCTGGCACAGCGCCTGGCGGATCAGCATGTCGGTGGTGAGGTCGTTGATGACGTAGCCGTTGTCGTCGATCAGGCCATCCTGGCCGTGGCTGGTGTACGGATCCAGCGCGACGTCGGTCAGGATGCCCAGGTCGGGGAAGGCCTGCTTCAGCGTGCGCACCGCGCGCGGTACCAGGCCGTCGGGATTGGTCGCCTCGATGCCGTCCGGCGTCTTCTTCATGGCGTCGATGACCGGGAACAGCGCCAGCACCGGGATGCCCAGCGCCACGCATTCCTCGGCCACCTTCAGCAGCAGGTCCACCGACACCCGCTCGACGCCGGGCATCGACAGCACCGGCTCGCGCTGGTGCGTGCCTTCGAGGATGAACACCGGGTAGATCAAGTCCGACGCGGTGACGTGGTGCTCGCGCATCAGCGCGCGCGAGAAGGGATCGCGGCGCATGCGGCGCATGCGGATGCCGGGAAATTGTGCGGAAACGTGCGGGTTGTGCATGCCTGGTCTTCCTTGCTAAAAGATTACTTGTCCTGGTCCGGCGCGGTGTCGGGCTCGTCGTCGTCTTCCATCTCGATCAGCTCGACCGCGGCGGCCGCCTCGTCGTCGGTGATGCCGGCCAGCTCCAGGATCTTGTCGTTGGCCTCGTCGATGCCGACGCGTTTGAGCGCCGAGAACAGCTGCACGGTGAACGGGAAGCCTTCGCCATCCTCGTCGACGTAGCTGTCCAGCTTGGCCTTGGCCTGGCGCAGCACGTTGACCGATTCGTTGCGGTTCAGTTTGTCAACCTTGGTCAGAATGCAATGGATCGGCTTGCCGGTCGGGGCGAACCATTCCAGCATCTGGATATCGAGTTCGGTGAACGGGCGGCGCGAGTCCATGATCAGGATCAGCGCGGCCAGCTGCTCGCGGCGCTGCACGTAGTCGCCCAGCAGGCGCTGCCAGTGCAGCTTGGCCGAGCCGGACACTTCCGCGTAGCCGTAGCCCGGCAAGTCGACCAGCAGGCATTCGATTTCCTCGACGATGGTCGGGTCCTTGCGGTGCTGCGCGACGTGCGCGCCGCCGATCGAGAAGTAGTTGATGTGCTGCGTGCGGCCAGGGGTCTTGGAGGCGAACGCCAGCCCTTTCTGGTTGCACAGGATGTTGATGGCGGTCGATTTGCCGGCGTTGGAGCGACCTGCAAAGGCGATTTCCGGCACCGTGGTGTCGGGCAGATCGCGCAATTGGTTAACGGTCGTAAAGAAGCGGGCTTGCCAGAGTTTGGACATGGGATGGGGAAAAATGCAACAAAAGGGAGCAAATATGCTGGAAAGCTATTGTACAATGAGTGGTTACGAAGTGTTGCCATCGCCTCCACCTCGATGCGTGCGGCAAAGTTTCGACAAACTTTTTTGAGGGTGCTTGAATGAATCGTGCGTTTTCACCGTTTGTAAAATCCCTGTTGGTAGCTCTGCTGGCCGTTGCGGGCACCGCATCCGCAGCCGAGGAAGCGAAACCGGCCCACGCCGAAGCAGCGGCGCCCAAGGTCGATGCGGCCAAGGGCGGCTCCCTGTTTGAAACCGGCGACAACGCACGCGGCCTGCCTGCCTGTGTATCCTGCCACGGCGCCGGCGGCAATTCGACGATCAGCGTCAATCCGAAACTGGCCGGCCAGCACGAAGGCTATATTTACAAGGAACTGGTGAACTTTACCACCGCCGACCGGAATCAACCGGTGATGACGACGTACGCGAAGATGCTGACGGACGAGGAAAAGCACAACATCTCGGCCTGGCTGGCCACCCAGGCGCAAAAGCCGGGTGCGGCGAAGAACAAGGACACGGTTGAACTGGGCAAGAAGATCTATCGCGGCGGCATCGCCGAGAAGAACGTGCCAGCCTGCGCCAGCTGCCACGGCGCGGCCGGTGCCGGCATCCCTGTGCAATATCCGCGCATCGGCGGCCAGCACCAGGATTACACGGTAGCCCAGCTGGGCCTGTTCAAGTCGGGCGGCCGCAAGAACAGCGCGCAGATGAGCACCATCGCCAAGCGCATGTCGGATGAAGAAATGAAAGCGGTGGCCGATTACGTCGCCGGCTTGAAGTAAGCCAGCTTCCCGCGCCACGGTGTTATGGTGCGGCTGATAGTGCATAGAGGGCGGCAGCGTAAGCGGGCTGCCCTTTTTGTTGGTATGCTGCCCGCAGCGTCCCCTTTTTGAGATAGTTCCAGTATGAGCAGCAGCCCCAGCACCACCGGCATCGAACTCAAGACCCGCCGTCCCATCGTCGGCGAAATCGTCGAACTGATATCCTCGATGCGCTTCGCCATCGCGCTGCTGGCGATGATCGCCATCGCCGCCATCATCGGCACCGTGATGAAGCAGAACGAGGCGACCAACAACTACATCAACCAGTTCGGGCCGTTCTGGTTCGAAGTGTTCAGCAAGATCGGCCTGTACGCGGTGTATTCGGCCTGGTGGTTCCTGCTGCTGATGACCGCGCTGGTGACATCGACCTCGCTGTGCATCCTGCGCAACGCGCCCAAGATGATGAAGGACATGCGCAGCTGGCGCGAGAACGTGCGCGAGAACTCGCTGCTGAACTTCCACCACAAGATGCAGTGGCGCTCGCCGCTGGCGCGCGCGGCGCTGGCGCAGCAGACGGCGGCCCGGCTGGCCGACGCCGGCTACAAGGTCAAGCTGGTCGACAAGGAACATGGCACGCTGGTGGCGGCCAAGCAGGGCGCGGCCAACAAGTTCGGCTACATCTTCGCGCACTCGGCCATCGTCATCATCTGCATTGGCGGCCTGCTTGATTCGGACATGCCGATCCGCCTGCAGGAGTGGTTCTTCGGCAAGGTGCCGTTCACCGGCAGCGGCCTGATCTCGGCGATCCCGGCCCAGCACCGCCTCGGCCTGGCCAATCCCACTTTCCGCGGCAACACGATGATCCCGGAAGGCTCGTCCAGCGACACGGCCACCATCGCCCGTCCCGATGGCGTGCTGATCCAGGACCTGCCGTTCACCATCAACCTGAAAAAATTCAACATCGACTTCTACAGCACCGGCATGCCCAAGCTGTTCGCCAGCGAGGTGGAGGTGCGCGACCACGCCACCGGCGAGGTGGTCAAGTCCGTCATCGAGGTCAACAAGCCCCTGCTGTACAAGGGCCTGGCGATCTACCAGTCCAGCTTTGAGGATGGCGGCAGCAAGCTCAAGTTGACCGGCTTCCCGATGCAGGGCACCCAGACCGCCAAGTTCGCCATCGCCGGCGAAGTGGGCGGCAGCACGCCGATGGGCGACGCCTACACGGTGGAATGGTCGGGCTTCCGTCCGTTCAACGTGGAAAACATCGGCGCGTCGCAGGATCCGCGCTCGGTCGCCAAGGGCCAGAGCCTGGCGGAGCAGCTCGACAAGCACACCGGCTCGGCCGGCAAGAACGCCCACAACAAGGATTTGAAAAACGTCGGTCCGAGCGTGCAGTACAAGCTGCGCGACAAGACCGGCCAGGCGCGCGAATACCAGAACTATATGCAGCCGGTGACCATCGACGGCGCCACCGTGTTCCTGGCAGGCATGCGCGCCAATCCGGCCGACCAGTTCAGCTTCCTGCGCATCCCGGCCGACGACGCCCACAGCGTCACCGAATGGATGCGCCTGCGCGCCGCGCTGGGCGACCCGGCCCTGCGCGCCGCCGCCGCCAAGCGCTATGCCGAGCGCGCCACGCCGCAGTCCGGCAACTCGGACGTGCTGCGCCAGCAGCTGCAGGCGTCGGCCGACAAGAGCCTGACCATCTTTGCCGGCAACGACAAGGCGGCCGGCTTTGTCGCCATCTCGCAGTTCCTGGAAAAGATACCCGCCGCCGAGCAGGAAAAGGCCGCCGACGTCTTCATGAAGATCTTGAACGGCAGCCTGTGGGACCTGTGGCAGGCCGCGCGCGAGAAGGACGGCCTGCCGCCGGCCAGCCCCGACGAAAACCATGCGCGCTTCCTGCAGCTGGCCACCAACGCGCTGTCGGACGTGTTCTTCTACGGCGCGCCGGTCTACCTGCAGCTGGACGACTTTACCGAAATCAAGGCCTCGGTGTTCCAGGTGACGCGTTCGCCGGGCAAGAACGTGGTCTATCTCGGCTGTGTATTCCTGGTGCTGGGTGTATTCTCGATGTTCTACATCCGCGAGCGCCGCCTGTGGGTCTGGATCAAGGACGGGGGCGACGGCTCCGAGGCGCTGATGGCCATGAGCACCCAGCGCAAGACGCTGGACTTCGAACGCGAGTTTGAGACTTTGAAAGAGAAGCTGCCGCAATCGGCGTAAGCCGTGGCAGCCAAGGAGATAAATGATGGAACTGACGCAATCGACCCAAACCTACACCCAGGCGCCCGGCTATTTCAAGCGCCTGACCGCGATCGACTGGGTGTTCGCGCTGGCGCTGCTGGCCGGCTCGCTGTTCGGCCTGAGCCGCTACGGCAGCTATATGGACATCTACGAGAAGGGCATCCTGCTGGCCGCCGCGCCGACCTTCGCCGCGCTGGGCTGGCACTGGAAGCCGGTGCGCTGGCTGATGCCGCTGGTGGCGCTGCTGTCGCTGTGGGCGATCTCGATGTACGCCGGCCAGCTGGACATGGGCACCAAGAAGTTCTGGCTGCGCATGATGCTGTCGAGCCAGTCCGCGATCCTGTGGATGAGCGTGATGTTCTGCCTGGCCACCCTGTTCTACTGGATAGGCCTGGCCACCCGCTCGGCCGCCGCCTCCAGCATCGGCTCCAAGCTGTGCTGGGCCGCCGTGGTGCTGGGCCTGACCGGCATGATGGTGCGCTGGTACGAGTCCTACCTGATCGGCGCCGACGTCGGCCACATCCCCGTGTCCAACCTGTATGAAGTGTTCATCCTGTTCTCGCTGATCACCGCGATGTTCTACCTGTATTTCGAGCAGCGCTACGCCACGCGCCAGCTGGGCTCGTTTGTCACCCTGGTCATCACCGCCGCGATCGGCTTCCTGTTCTGGTACACCACGTCGCGCGACGCGGCCGACATCCAGCCGCTGCTGCCCGCGCTGCAAAGCTGGTGGATGAAGATCCACGTGCCGGCCAACTTCATCGGCTATGGCAACTTCGCGCTGGCGGCCATGGTCTCGGCGGCCTACCTGCTGAAGACCTCGGGCTACCTGGTCGACCGCCTGCCGTCGGAAGAAGTGCTGGACGACGTCATGTACAAGGCCATCTCGGCCGGCTTCGCCTTCTTCACCATCGCCACCATCCTGGGCGCGCTGTGGGCGGCCGAGGCGTGGGGCGGCTACTGGTCGTGGGACCCGAAGGAAACCTGGGCGCTGATCGTCTGGCTCAACTACGCGGCCTGGCTGCACATGCGCCTGATGACCGGCCTGCGCGGCCGTCCGGCGGCCTGGTGGGCGCTGGTGGGCCTGCTGGTGACGACCTTCGCTTTCCTGGGCGTCAACATGTTCCTGTCCGGCCTGCACTCGTACGGAAAATTGTAATCGCAATGTAATCAACGACTTCCGGAGATTGGTGTAAGGTTTAGCCTGATGGGACGACCAAGTCCCAACCTTGCACAATCTTTGGAGTCAGCATGCTGATCAAGCGTAGCCCCAACGGCATCGAGTTGCCGTTTTCATCAGAAATCACGCCGCGCGAAGCGTATGAATCGCGCCGCAAGTTCATGAAACAGCTGGCCGTCGGCGGCCTCTCCGCCGGCGCGCTGCTGGAAATGGCCGGCCGCGAAGCCTTTGCCCAGGGCAGCAATCCCAAGCTGGCCGCCAGGCTCAATCCCGCCTATTCGGCGCTGGACAAGCAGACGCCCTACAAGGACGCCACCAGCTACAACAACTACTACGAGTTCGGCACCGACAAGAGCGAGCCGGCCATGTACGCGGGCAGCCTGAAGACCCGTCCGTGGACGGTGACCATCGAAGGCGAAGTCAAGAAGCCGATGACCTTGGACATCGACGCGCTGCTGAAGCTGGCGCCGCTGGAGGAGCGCGTCTACCGCCTGCGCTGCGTCGAAGGCTGGTCGATGGTCATCCCGTGGATAGGCTATTCGTTCTCCGAGATCATCAAGAAGGTCGAGCCGACCGGCAACGCCAAGTACGTCGAGTTCGTCACGCTGGCCGACAAGAAGCAGATGCCCGGCGTCGGCAGCCGCGTGCTGCAGTGGCCGTACACCGAAGGCTTGCGCATCGACGAGGCCAATCACCCGCTGGCGCTGCTGACCCTGGGCATGTATGGCGAGACCCTGGCCAACCAGAACGGCGCGCCGGTGCGCATGGTGCTGCCGTGGAAATACGGCTTCAAGTCGGCCAAGTCCATCGTCAAGATCCGTTTCGTGAAGGACCAGCCGCGCACCTCGTGGAACCTGTCGGCGCCGAGCGAGTACGGCTTCTATTCGAACGTCAATCCGGACGTCGACCACCCGCGCTGGTCGCAGGCGTCCGAGCGCCGCATCGGCGAGGACGGCTTCCTGGCCCGCAAGCGCAAGACGCTGATGTTCAACGGCTATGCCGACGTGGCGCCGCTGTATGCCGGCATGGACCTGAAGAAGTTCTTCTAAGCGATGGCGTTCAATCCTTCGGCGCGGCAGGCCGGCCTGATCAAGGCCGCCATCTTCCTGCTGGCGCTGGTGCCGCTGGCGCGCATGGTGTACCTGACGCTGACCGGGCAACTGGTCGAGCCGCTGGAATTCATCACCCGCGGCACCGGCGACTGGACCTTGTACTTCCTGTGCTTCACGCTGGCGGTGACGCCGCTGCGCCGGCTGCTCAAGTGGAACTGGCTGATCAAGCTGCGCCGCATGCTGGGGCTGTACATGTTCTTCTACGGCCTGCTGCACTTCATGACCTTCCTGTGGTTCGATCACTTCTTCGACCTGCAGGAGATGTGGAAGGATGTGCTGAAGCGGCCGTTCATCACGGTGGGCTTCACCGCCTTCGTGCTGCTGATACCGCTGGCGGCGACCAGCACCAACGCCATGGTCAAGCGGCTGGGCGGCAAGCGCTGGCAATGGCTGCACCGCCTGGTCTACGTGATCGCGCCGCTGGCCATCCTGCACTTCTGGTGGATGAAGGCGGGCAAGCACAACTTCACGCAGCCGATCATCTTCGGCGTGATCCTCGCTTCGCTGCTGCTGATGCGCGTCTATTGGGCGCGCAACAAGGCCGTCGCAAAATGACCTCCAGCGCATGAGATGTGGCGGCGGCGATCTTGGTGGTGTTAAACTTTCTACCTATGCCGTTCCTCTCCAAGCTGTCCCGTACAACCGAATCGTCCGCCAGGGCGCCGCGCCGTCAGGCGTTGCTGGCGTTGGCCGCGCTGGCGCTGCATGCCCGGGGCGTGCGCGCGGAGCCCGGCGTCATGGCCTACCGCTATTGGGATTGGGGCAAGACGCCCAAGCGCGACGACTACCAGGTCGCCGTGCTGACGCTGGCGCTGGAGAAGACCGTGTCATCGTTCGGCCCGTTTTCGGTGGTGCGGGTGCTGGATAGCCTGAGTACCTTCCGCGTACGGCGGGAAGTCCATGAAGGCAAGCACCTCAACGTCCACGTGGGCCCATGGCGAGACCTGGAGGCCGGTGATCCGCAGGAACGCAACTACCTGATCAACACACCCATCTTGGGCGGTTTGCTGGGCTATCGAAGGCTGATCGTACGCAGGGAAGACCTGGCGAAATTCAAGGCGATCGCCAACGAAGCGCAGCTCAAGAAGTTGATGGCGGGGCTGGGCCGCGGCTGGGTGGATGCCACGGTGCTGCGCCACAACGGCTATCAAGTGGAGGACAGCGGCAATCTGGCGACCTTGCTGGACATGCTGCTGACCAAGCGCTTCGATTACCTGCCGATCAGTGTGGTCGAGGCGAGTTCCCTGCTCGAGCGGCACGCGCAACTGGCGAGCGAACTGGCCTTGGTGCCGGATCTGGTGCTGTACTACCCGCTGCCCGCCATGTTCTACGTCAGCGCCAGCGAGCCCAGGCTGGCACAACGGCTGGAAGCGGGAATGGCGGCGATCAAGCGGGATGGATCGCTGGATGAGTTGACCGCGCGCCACTTCCAGAAGGAAATCCAGCAGTTGAAAACCAGTTCCAACCGCTGTTTCATCCTGACCAATCCGCTGTTGTCGAAAATCTACGCGCCGCCGCCGCGCTTTATTTGATCAGCGATTCCAGCGCGTACAGGTCGGCCGGATTCTCGCGCTGGCGCACCACGTGGCAGACGTCGCCGTCGACGATGATCTCGGCCGCGCGGCCGCGCGTGTTGTAGTTCGACGCCATCGTCATGCCATAGGCGCCTGCGCTGTGCATCACCAGCAGGTCGCCGGCTTCCACCGCCAGTTCGCGGTCGCGCGCCAGCCAGTCGCCCGATTCGCAGATCGGTCCCACCACGTCATAGGTCAGCGCGCCGGACTTGCCCTGCACCACGGGCTGCATGTCCATCCACGCCTGGTACAGGGCCGGACGCGCCATGTCGTTCATCGCCGCATCGACCACGCAGAAATTCTTTTCCTCGCCGTGCTTGATGAACTCCACCTTGGTCAGCAGCACGCCGGTGTCGCCGACGATGGAGCGGCCCGGCTCGAAGATCACCTTGATCGGCTTGCCGCCGTGACGTTCGCCGCGCCAGGCGTCGATCCGCGCGAACAGGCGGCCCAGGTAGTCGCCCACCGGCACCGGCGCGGCTTCCCCCGCTTCGCCGTAGTTGATGCCGATGCCGCCGCCGATGTCCAGGTGGTGCAACACGATGCCTTCCGAGCCCAGTTTGTCGATCAGCTCGATCAGGCGGTCCAGCGCCTCCAGCAGCGGCGCGTCGTCCAGCAGCTGCGAGCCGATGTGGCAGTCGATGCCGGCCACTTCCAGGTGCGGCAGCTTGGCGGCGGTGCGGTAGGTGTCGAGCGCGTCGTCGAAGGCCACGCCGAATTTGTTGGCCTTCAGGCCGGTGGCGATGTACGGGTGGGTCTTGGCGTCCACGTTCGGGTTGACGCGCAGCGATACGCGCGCGGTCTTGCCCATGGAACCGGCCACTTCATTCAAGCGGTGCAGCTCGGGGATCGATTCGACGTTGAAGCACAGGATGTCGTGCGACAGCGCCAGGCGCATTTCGTCGACGCTCTTGCCGACGCCGGAGAAGATCACCTTGCGCGGATCGCCGCCGGCCGCCAGCACGCGCAGCAGCTCGCCGCCGGAGACGATGTCGAAACCCGCGCCCTGGCGCGCCAGCAGGTCGAGGATGGCCAGGTTGGAATTGGCCTTCATCGCATAGCAGACCAGCGCGTCGCGGCCGGCGCAGGCGTCGGCGTAGGAGGCGAAATTGGCCAGCAGCGCGGCCTTGGAGTACACATAGGTCGGCGTGCCGAACTGCTCGGCGATGGCGCTCAGCGACGCGCCCTCGGCGTGCAGCACGCCGTTTTGATAAGAAAATTGCGACATAAGGAAAATTATTGTTGTGGTGCTGGGGGAGTGGACGGTGCCGGGGCAGCTTCGGTGCTCTTGGCAGGCTTGGCCGGAGGAATCTTGGGCAGATACAGCGGGCCGGGTTGGCCGCAGGCGCTCAGCAAGACGGTCAGGCACAGGGTCGCTGTGCCGATAAATAAACGGAAAGAGGACTTCACGATAAAATCATGGATTAAGTGTAGATATTGGAGTGTAGCATGGGCGAATCAGAATTCCTGGCGCAGGCCGAGGCCACCCTCAGCGCCATCGAGGCCAAACTGGACGATTTGAACGACGAGGACATGCTCGACGTCGAGTGCAGCCGCAGCGGCAATGTGCTGGAAATCGAGTTTATCGACAACGGTTCCAAGATCATCGTCAACAGCCAGGCCGCGATGCAGGAGCTGTGGGTGGCGTCCCGCTCGGGCGGCTACCACTACAAGCAGAAGGACGGCAAGTGGCTCAACACCCGCGACGGCAGCGAATTGTTCGCCGCGCTGTCGGAGATGGTCAGCACGCAGGGCGGCAGCCCGGTGGTGCTGGCTCCCTGATTCCCTGATGTGGCCTAGAACAACTCGTTCTTGACGGCGTCCTTGGCTTTTTCCTCCGCCGGCGTGCCATGGGTGGCGCCGTCGATATTGTGGACGCCGGTGCCCGGCGGGTTCTCCGCGTAGTAGTACTCGTCGCCCACCAGCATCACGCCGTCCGGCACCGCCCGCTCCTCGATCGGGATATTCTTCAGCGCCTTTTGCATGTAGCCGATCCAGATCGGCAGCGCCAGGCCGCCGCCGGTTTCCTTGTTGCCCAGGTTCTTGGGCTGGTCGTAGCCTATCCACGCGATCCCCACCAGATGCGGCTGGTAGCCGGCGAACCAGGCGTCGATCGAGTCGTTGGTGGTGCCGGTCTTGCCCGACAGGTCGGGACGCTTGAGCACCAGCGCCTTGGTCGCCGTGCCGAAGCGCACCACGTCCTTCAGCATGCTGTCCATCAGGAAGGCGTTGCGCTCGTCGATGACGCGGTTCTTCTCGTCGCCGGCCTTGTCCGGATTGGCCTGCGACAGGATCTTGCCGTCGGCGTCGGTCACCTTGGAGATCAGGTAAGGACTGACTTTGTAGCCGCCGTTGGCGAACACCGAGTAGGCGCCGGCCATCTGCAGCGGCGTCACGTTGCCCGCGCCCAGCGCCAGGGTCAGGTAGGGCGGGTTCTTGTCGGCGTCGAAACCGAAGCGGGTGGTGTATTCCTGGCCGTACTTGGCGCCGATCTTGTGCAGGATGCGGATCGAGATCATGTTCTTGGACTTGGTCAGGCCCTTGCGCATGGTCATCGGACCTTCGTACTTGCCGTCGTAGTTCTTCGGCTCCCACGCCTGGCCGCCGGTCTGGCCGGCGTCGAACGAGATCGGCGCGTCGTTGATGATGGTGGCCGGCGACAGGCCGCGCTCCAGCGAGGCCGAGTAGATGAAGGGCTTGAACGACGAGCCCGGCTGGCGCCAGGCCTGGGTCACGTGGTTGAACTTGCTGCGGTTGTAGTCGAAGCCGCCGACCATGGCCTTGATCGCGCCGTCGTGCGTGTCGGCCGCAACGAAGGCCGATTCGATTTCCGGCAATTGCGTCACCAGCCAGTCCTTGCCCTCCTGCATGACGCGGATCACCGCGCCGCGGCGGATGCGCTTGTTCGGCGCGGCCTTGTCGGACAGCCACGAGCGGCCCATCTCCAGCCCCGGGCCGGCGATCTTGATTTCCTCGCCGGTGGCGGTGACGGCGGTGATCAGCTGCGGCGTGGCCGACAGCACCATGGCGGCGATGATGTCGTCGCTGTCCGGATGGTCGGCCAGCTCGGTCTCGATGGCGTCGTCAGCCTCTTCCTTGTTCTGCGGAATGTCGATATACGCTTCCGGGCCGCGGTAGGCGTGGCGCTTCTCGTAGTCCATCACGCCCTTGCGCAGCGCCAGGTAGGCGGCGTCCTGGTCGGCCTTGGTGATCGTCGTGAACACGTTCAGGCCGCGCGTGTAGGTGTCTTCCTTGAATTGCTCGTAGACCAGCTGGCGCGCCATCTCGGCCACGTACTCGGCGTGCACGCCGAACTCGCTGCTGTCGGTCTTGACCTTGAGCTGCTCGGCCTTGGCCGCCTCGTACTGCTTGTCGGTGATGTAGCCGAGGTCGTGCATGCGCTGCAGGATGTATTGCTGGCGGGTGCGCGCGCGCTTGGGGTTGACCACCGGGTTGTAGGCCGACGGCGCCTTCGGCAGGCCGGCCAGCATGGCAGCCTCGGCCACGCTAATGTCTTTCAGATTCTTGCCGAAATAGATCTGTGCTGCCGACGAGAAGCCGTAGGCGCGCTGGCCCAGGTAGATCTGGTTCATATAGACCTCGAGGATCTGGTCCTTGGACAGGTTCTTCTCGATCTTCCACGCCAGCAGCACCTCGTAGGCCTTGCGCTTGAGCGTCTGCTCGCTCGACAGGAAGAAGTTGCGGGCCACCTGCTGGGTGATGGTCGAGGCCCCCTGCTTGGCGCCGCCGGTGGCGTTGTGCACGGCCGCGCGCAGGATGCCGGTGTAGTCGACGCCGCCGTGCTCGTAGAAGCGGTCGTCCTCGATCGCCAGCACGGCCTTTTTCATCACGTCGGGGATGTCCTTGATGCGCACCAGGTTGCGCCGCTCCTCGCCGAATTCGCCGATGAGGACGTTATCGGCCGAGAAGATACGCAGCGGCATCTTGGGCCGGTAGTCGGTCAGCGTGTCGAGTTCGGGCAGGTTGGGGTAGGCCATCGCCAGGCCGAACACCACCAGCAGCAGCGCCACCAGTCCGAGGCCGACCACGGACAGGCCGGCCAGCAGGAAGAAACGCGACGGTGCTTTGCTGTTGCCGGCGCTCTGGGGCGGGTTCGATGGTGGAGGTGCCGAATTGGAAGTGGCCATGCGATCTTTCTGTTGATCTAGCTGTTATGTATGCGACGCATTATAAGCGAGCGGTCACCCCCACGGCGCGCGCTGCCGGATGACAGGAATATTTCCCCGTGAGTAACAAAACAACTGAGTTGCTTTAGGCCTAACAGCAGCGCAATAAAGTGTGGCGAAACCCTCACACCACGGCAATTGTGCACAATAGAAATACCTTTACACTTATATAGGCACGATTTAATGTACGGTCTTATATAAGCAGTCTAAACGCTGGTTTTCAAACGAGTTCCTATATGCAAACAGTTCCAAGCGTCATCCGGCGGCACTGCGGTGCTGGCGTCAGCCATGGCGCCGGGGGGCTCGTATGATCGATATCCAGACGCTGCTGGGACAGGGCAATCCGCCGCTGGTCGGGATCGACATCAGCACGTCCAGCGTGCGGCTGGTGGAATTGACGCAGAGCAAGGGCGACATCCGCCTCGAGCGCTACGCCTCCGAGCCGCTGCCGCGCGGCGCCGTGGTCGACGGCAATATCGAGAACATGGACCAGGTGGTCGAGGCGGTGCGCCGGGTGTGGAAGAAAAGCGGCACCCGCGCCAAGCACGCCGCGCTGGGCATGCCGCCCGCTTCCGTGATCACCAAGAAAATCATCCTGCCGG
This sequence comes from Duganella sp. Dugasp56, assembly GCF_047304105.1. Lineage (NCBI taxonomy): Bacteria > Pseudomonadati > Pseudomonadota > Betaproteobacteria > Burkholderiales > Oxalobacteraceae > Duganella > Duganella sp. Dugasp56. The sequence goes on along the minus strand of NZ_JBGLYQ010000041.1, from coordinate 51,578 downwards.
CCGGCATGTCGGAAGACCAGCTGGAAGTGCAGGTCGAATCCGAGGCCAGCCAGTACATCCCGTTCGCGCTCGACGAGGTCAGCCTGGACTTCGACGTCATCGGCCCGGCCGCCAATTCGCCGGAAGACATCGAGGTCATGCTGGCCGCCTCGCGCCGCGAAAAAGTCGAGGACCGCGTCGCCATCGCCGAAGCGTCCGGCCTGAAGGCCACCGTGATGGACATCGAATCCTACGCCGCCCGCGCCGCGCTCGACCGCGTCACCGCCCAGTTGCCCGAGGCGGGCGCCGGCCAGGTGGTGGCGCTGTTCCAGGTCGGCGCCCAGGTCACCCATATTTCCGTCATGCTGGACGGCGTCACCGTCTACGAGCGCGAGCAGCCGTTCGGCGGCAACGCGCTGACCCAGGACATCGTCCGCTCCTACGGCATGGCCTTCGACGAGGCCGAGTCGCGCAAGAAGTCCGGCGACCTGCCCGACAACTACGCCGCCGACCTGCTGGCGCCGTTCCTGGAAAGCGCCGCGCTGGAAGTCACGCGCGCGATCCAGTTCTTCTACACGTCCACGCCGTACACCAAGGTCGACCAGCTGTTCCTGGCCGGCGGCTGCGCGCTGCTGCCCGGCCTGCTGGAACTGGTGGCCAGCCGCACCAAGATCTCCAGCGCCGTCATCTCGCCGTTCAAGGGCATGCAGCTGGCGCCCTCGGTGCGCGAATCGCAGCTGCGCAGCGACGCGCCGGCTTACCTGGTCGCCTGCGGCCTGGCCTTGCGGAGGTTCGGCTGATGATCAGAATTAACCTGCTGCCGCACCGCGAGGAAAAGCGCAAGCAAAAGAAGGCCGCCTTCTTCGCGCTGCTGGCGCTGGGCGCCATCGTCGGCGTCGGCGTGGTGCTGCTGGTCGGCGGCTACAACGCCCGCGCGATCTCGATCCAGAATGAACGCAACCAGGTCATCAAGACCGCCATCAGCGGGCTCGACACGAAGATCGCCGAGATCGCCACGCTGAAGCAGGAAATCGAAGCGCTGAAGGCGCGCCAGCAGGCGGTGGAAGACTTGCAGGGCGACCGCAACCAGCCGGTCTACCTGATGGATGAGCTGGTCAAGCAGACCCCGCCCGGCGTCTACCTGAAAGGTTTCAAGCAGGAGGGCCAGAAGGTGTCGCTGCTCGGCTATGCGCAGTCGCAGGAGCGGGTGTCCGAATTCCTGCGCAACCTGGCCGGCGTGTCGCCATGGCTGGAGCGGCCGGACCTGATCGAAGTGCACTCAACCGGCCTCGGCCAGGGCAAGACCGCCAAGAAGGTGGTCGAGTTCAGCATGGCGGTCAACATCAAGCGTCCGCGCGACAAGGACCTTCCCGCCGATGGCGCCAAGGGCAAACCGCCCGCCGCGCCGGGGGCTGGCGTCCACACGGCAACCGGCCTGCCGCCGGCCAAGAGCTAGGAGCGGCGCCATGGCAAAGAATCTCAATTTGAACCTGATGGCGGCCCAGCTGGCCGACCAGTTCCGCAACCTCGGCGACCGCCACCCGGGCCAATGGCCGGTCGCGCCGCGCGTGCTGTGCAGCATCGGCGTGATGGCGGTGGTGGTCGGCCTGGGTTATTTCTTCTACTGGCAGTCGCAGTTCGAGGAGCAGGACGCCGGTGCCCAGGCGGAACTGAAACTGCGCGACGAATACAAGATCAAGACCGCGCAGGCGGTCAACCTGGAGGCGCTGCGGGCGCAGAAAGTCCAGGTCGACCAGTATGTCGACCGCCTGCAGAAGCAGCTGCCGAGCAAGGCCGAGATGGCCGCGCTGCTGACCGACATCAACCAGGCCGGTTCCGGCCGCGGCCTGCAGTTCGAGCTGTTCAAGCCGGCGCAGGTGGTGGTCAAGGATTACTACGCCGAACTGCCGATCGACATCCGCGTCACCGGCAGCTACCACGACATCGGCGCCTTCGCCGGCGACATGGCCAACCTGCCGCGCATCGTCACGCTCAACAACATGACCTTGAACACCGGCAAGGACGGCGTACTGACCCTGGAGGCGGTGGCCAAGACCTTCCGCTACCTGGATCCGGAAGAGGTCAGCGCCCAGCGCAAGGCCGCTGCCGACAAGAAGAAGGCGGCGAAAAAATCATGAAGATCCTGATCCCGCCCATGGCGCCGTTGTTGCCGCTTCTATTACCGCTTCTGCTGCTGTCCGGCTGCGGCGACAGCGACGTGCAGGAAGTGCGCACCTGGATGAAGCAGGTCGACTCGCAGGCCAAGGTGGCGGTGCCGCCACTGGCCGAGCCGAAGACCTTCATCCCCTTCGCCTACGTGCCGAACGACGCGGTCGACCCCTTCAACCCGAACAAGCTGCTGGCCGAGCTGGCCAAGGCCTCGGCCAAGGGCGGCAGCGGCATCCGGCCCGACATGGACCGGCGCAAGGAACTGCTGGAGAGCTATCCGCTCGACACCATCAAGATGGTCGGCACCATGCAGCAGCGCGGCGTGTTCTACGCGGTGCTGCAGATCGACCGCTCGGTGCACCATGTGGTCGTGGGCCAGCACATAGGCCAGAATTTCGGCCTCATCACCAGCATCGGCGATGACGCTGTCAGCATCAAGGAAATCGTACAGGATGCGACCGGCGACTGGGTCGAACGCATGTCGAAGTTGGAACTGCAGGAAAGCAAGGAGAACACCAAATGACCGCTCACAACATGCCCCGGCGCGCACTGGCGGCCGCCACCCGGGCGCCTGCGCGGGCCTTGACGTGCGCCTTGATGGCGCTGGCGCTGGCCAGCCAGCTGGCCGGCACCGCCCACGCTCAAACAGCCGCCGCCACGCCCGCTGCGGCCGGCAACGCCATCGAATCGATCAGCGCCAACCAGCAGGGCGCCAACGTCATCGTCAAGATCGCGCTGAAGAACGCGCCGGACAAGCTGCCGATCGGCTTCGCCATCACCAATCCGCCGCGCATCGCGCTGGACTTCGGCGCCACCTCCAACGGCACCGGCAAGAGCGCGCAAGACCTGGCGCTGGGCGACCTGCGCAGCGTCAACGTGGTGCAGGCCGGCGAGCGCTCGCGCCTGGTGTTCAACCTGAAGCGCAGCCTGAACTATGCCACCGCCATCGACGGCAACTCGGTGATCCTGACCATCGACGGTTCCGGCGGCCTGGCCACGGCGGTCGACTCGCGCGGCCTGCCGGTCGCCGCCGCAACGTCGGCGCCGGCCGGCCGTCAACTGCTGCGCGACATGGATTTCCGCCGCGGCGCCAACGGCGAAGGCCGGGTCGTGGTCGACCTGCCCAACAGCCAGGTGGCGGTCGACGTGCGCCAGACGCCGAACGGCGTGGTGGTCGACTTCCTCAAGACGGGCGTGCCGGAGAGCCTGCGCCGCCGGCTCGACGTGGGCGACTTCGGCACCCCGGTGTCGCTGGTCACCACCGTGCCGCAGGGCGACAACACGCGCATGACGATCGAGGCGCGCGGCCTGTGGGAACAGACCGTCTACCAGAGCGACACCCAGCTGGTGATCGACGTCAAGCCGATCAAGGAAGACCCGAACAAGCTGACCCAGGGCACCCAGGGCTACCGCGGCGAGAAGCTGTCGTTCAATTTCCAGAACGTCGAAGTGCGGGCGGCGCTGCAGGCGATCGCCGACATTTCCGGACTGAACATCATCACCAGCGACAGCGTCAGCGGCAACCTGACCTTGCGCCTGAAGGAAGTGCCGTGGGACCAGGCGCTGGACGTGGTGCTGCAGGCCAAGGGCCTGGACATGCGCAAGAACGGCTCGGTGCTGTGGATCGCGCCGAAAGAGGAATTGCTGACCAAGGAAAAGCTGGAGCTGGAGCAGCGCGCCCAGATCGCCGACCTTGAACCGCTGAAGTCCGAGATCTTCCAGCTGAACTACCAGAAGGCCGACGCCTTCAAGACCGTGTTCGGCCTCGAGGGCGGCGGCGCCGACGGCAAGAACCGCATCCTGTCCAAGCGCGGCAGCGCCATCATCGAACCGCGCACCAACCAGCTGTTTGTCACCGACATCCCGTCCAAGCTTGACGATATCCGCAAGCTGATCGCCAAGACCGACATCGCCTCCAAGCAGGTGCTGATCGAGGCGCGCATCGTCGAGGCCAGCGACACCTTCACCCGCAACCTCGGCGCCAAGCTGGGCTTTGCCGACATGCGCACGATACGCGGCGGCGACGCCGGCTACCAGATCGGCAACGGCAACACCCGCATCGGCATCGGCGGCAACCTGACCGGCGTCGGCGAAGCCACCGGCCAGGTCAAGGTCACCGACAACAGCTACAACAACACCCAGTTCATCAACCTGCCGGCGGCATCGATCAACGGCGCCAACGCCGGCAGCCTGGCGGTCAGCCTGTTCTCGTCGGCCGCCAACCGCTTCCTGAACCTGGAACTGTCGGCGCTGGAAGCGGACGGCACCGGCAAGATCATCTCCAGCCCGCGCGTGATCACGGCCGACAAGGCCATCGCGCTGATCGAGCAGGGCATCGAACTGCCCTACCAGGTGGCCACCAGCAGCGGCGCCACCTCGATCGTGTTCCGCAAGGCCAACCTGCGGCTGGAAGTGACGCCGCAGATCACGCCGGACGGCAACGTCGTCATCGACGTCGACGTCAACAAGGACAGCGTCGGCCAGGAAACCCGGGCCGGTTTCGCCATCGACACCAAACACGTCAAGACCCAGGTCATGGTGGAGAACGGCGGCACCGTGGTGCTGGGCGGGATCTACCAGCAGACCGAGCGCAACACCACCGACAAGGTGCCGCTGCTGGGCGACGTGCCGGTGCTGGGCTACCTGTTCCGCAGCAACAGCCGCACCAACGACAAGACAGAATTGCTGGTCTTTATCACGCCGAAGATCGTCGCCGATCGGCTGTCGACGCGCTAAGCAACTGAATCGCAGGTAACTCTATGACCACTATGGAAAGAAGCACCATGAAAAAAATTACCGGATGGCTGGCCGCGCTGGCCTGTTCCAGCCTGCTGGCCGCTTGCGGCGGCGGCGGCGGATCGCCTGGCACCAACAGCAACGGGGTGACGCCTTCCAAGGTCGCCACCGTGGTGCTGACGTCCAGCGCCGCCACCATCGCCTCGTCGGGTCTGGACGGGACCGAGGTGACGCTGACGGCCATCGTCAAGGACAGCGGCGGCAACGCACTGGCCAACGAGACCGTGAGCTTCAACGCCAGCTCGGGCACCGTCAGCAGCACCAACCGTGTGACCGACAGTTCCGGCAAGGTGGTTGAAAAACTCAGCGTCAAGGGCGACACCTCGCTGCGCACCATCACCCTCAGCGCCAGTGTCGGCAGCGTCAAATCGACCGACATCAAGATCGACGTGATCAACGCCGTGCCGACGCTGTCGCTGACCACCGACTCGGGCACGCTGGCCTCGGCCGGCACGGCCGGCAACGAAGTCAACGTGGTGGCGCTGGTGCGCGACTCCAACAACACCGTGATGCCGGGCGTGACCGTCGACCTGAAGGTCGATTCGGGCAGCCTGTCGCTGACCAATCGGGTCTCCAACGCCCAAGGCCTGGTGACAGAGAAACTGGGCACCGGCGGCGATTCGACCTCGCGCGCGATCAAGATCACCGCCACCGTTCCCGGTGCCACGCCGGTCACCACCGTCGTCAACGTCGCCGGCAACAAGCTGACCATCAACGCCCAGCCGACCATCAACGTGGGTGCCAGCGCCGACGTCACCGTCAAGCTGGTCGATTCTGCCGGCAATGCCTTGGCCGGCAAGCCAGTGGTGTATGGTTCCAACGCCAACTCGCTGACCGTCAAGGGCGGCGGCTCGGCCGTCACCAATTCGGCCGGCCAGCTGGTGCTGACCTATGCCGCCAGCGGCGGCACGGCCGACGTGATCACCGTCAAGGCGGCCGGCGAAACCACCACGGCCGGCATCGCGATCAATTCCTCGACCTTCGGTGTCAAGGTGCTCGATGCCGGTGGCAACGTCATCACCTCGGCGTTCATCGGCGGCTGCCAGCAGGTCGCCGTGACCGGTGGCCCGAGCGGCAACGTCACCATCAGCAGCTCGCGCGGTGTGGTCTACGCCAATTCGGCTTGTACCTCGCAGCTGGTCGGCACGCTGCCGCTGGCAAGCGGCGCCGCCACCGCGTATGTCAACGCCAGCGGTCCGGGCGTGGCCACCATTACGGCCACCGCCAGCAGCCTGACCACGCAGACCGACCTGGAATTCATCGCGCCGCTGACCGGCATCGCCACCATCAGCGTGCAAGCCGATCCAGCAGTTATAGGAGTCAACACGTCCGGCAGCACCACGCAGCAGACCACCTTGCGCGCTGTGGTGCGCGACGGCACCGCGCAGAACAACGTGGTCAAGAACGCGCAGGTAGCGTTCTCCATCGCGACCGACCCGAGCGGCGGCACGCTGACCCAGCCTGCATTGGTGATCACTGGCGCCGATGGCGCCGCCACGGTCAGCTTCATCGCCGGCACCAATCCGTCGGCCAAGGATGGCGTGCAGATTCGGGCCAGCATCATTGGCGGTTCCGGCGCCAGCGCGGTGGCCAGCCTGACGGTGGCGCAGAAATCGCTGTTCATCAGCGCGGGCACCGGCAATACGGTGTCCGTGCCATCCAGCGCGCTGTACCAGCTCGACTACGCCGTTGTGGTGACCGACGCCGCCGGCAACGCCGTGCCCAGCGTCAAACTGACCGCTTCAGTGCTGCCGACCTCGTACTACAAGGGCGTCATGCAGTACACGGTGCCGTTGGGGCCATGGTCGCCTGTGCGCAGCGCCCAGTGCGCCAATGAGGATGGCAACCATGACGGTATCCTCGACAGCGGCGAGGATACCAACGGCAACGGCGTGCTCGATCCCGGCATACCGGTCTCGGTCACCACCAACGTCACCACCGATGCCCAAGGGCGGGCCGTGGTCTCGCTGGTGTATCCGAAGGACCGCGCCTATTGGCTCGATGTCAACCTGACGGTACGAGGCCAGGCCAGCGGCACCGAGCCAGGCTACGTCGGTCTGGTACACTTGCCGGGTTTGTCGGCCGATTATGCGATCCAGGCCATATCGCCGCCAGGCATCACCAGCCCCTATGGGACCTCAACCTCATGTACTACCCCGAATTAACCCGGATTTTTCATGCCTAATGTGTTTCTAGTCGGCCTGATGGGGGCAGGAAAAACCACCATCGGCCGCATCCTGGCCCGCAAGCTGGGATTGCGTTTCATCGATTCAGACCACGAGATCGAAGCCCGCACCGGCGCCTCGATCCCGTGGATCTTCGAAATTGAAGGGGAGCAGAGTTTCCGCCGGCGCGAGGCGGACGTCATCCGCGAGCTGACCGGGCAGCAGGACCTGGTGCTGGCCACCGGCGGCGGCGCCATCCTCAACGCCGACAGCCGCGCCTTCCTCAAGTCGCGCGGCACCGTGATTTACCTGCGCGCCACCGTCCACAGCATCCTGCAGCGCACCGCGCACGACAAGAACCGGCCGCTGCTGCAAACGGCCGATCCGCGCAAAAAACTCGAAGAATTGATGGCCGTGCGTGATCCTTTGTACATGGAAATTGCCGATGTAGTAATCGATACCGGCCGACCTAACGTACAATCGATGGTCCAAACCATTTTGACCCAGCTGGAAACGAGGGCCTGCGAGGCCTCGCCCAACTGCGTCACACAAGCCGAACCATCGATGAACGAAGAATCCACCATCCTGTTAAATGTCGAGCTGGGCGAGCGCAGCTATCCCATCTCCATCGGCCCCGCGCTGCTCAACGACGGCGCGCTGCTGGCGCGTCACGTCAACGGCGGCAAGGTCGCCATCATCACCAACACCACCATCGCGCCGCTGTACCTGGCGCGCGTCGAGGCGGGCCTGCGCGGCGCCGGCAAGGACGTGATGTCCATCGTGCTGCCGGACGGCGAAGAGTTCAAGAACTGGTCCAGCCTGATGCAGATCTTCGACACGCTGCTGGCCAACAAGGCCGACCGCAAGACCACGCTGATCGCGCTGGGCGGCGGCGTCATCGGCGACCTGACCGGCTACGCGGCCGCCAGCTACATGCGCGGCATCGATTTCATCCAGGTGCCGACCACCCTGCTGTCGCAGGTCGATTCCTCGGTGGGCGGCAAGACCGGCATCAACCACCCGCTGGGCAAGAACATGATAGGCGCGTTCTACCAGCCGCGCGCGGTGATCGCCGATACGTCGACCCTGGAAACCCTGCCGGCGCGCGAGCTGTCGGCCGGCCTGGCCGAGGTGATCAAGCACGGCGCCATCATCGACGCCGCCTTCTTCGACTGGATCGAAGCCAACATGGCCAGGCTGATGGCGCGCGACAAGGGCGCGCTGGCCTACGCCATCGCCCGCTCCTGCGAGATCAAGGCCGACGTGGTGCGCCAGGACGAGCGCGAAGGCGGGCTGCGCGCCATCCTGAACTTCGGCCACACCTTCGGCCACGCGATCGAGAACGGCCTGGGCTACGGCGCCTGGCTGCACGGCGAAGCCGTCGGCTGCGGCATGGTGATGGCGGCCGACCTGTCCCATCGCATGGGCCTGGTCGACGCAGCCACCGTGGCGCGCATGCGCGCGCTGGTGGCGGCGGCCGGCCTGCCGGTCAAGGCGCCGGACCTGGGCGCCGAGCGCTGGCTGGAGCTGATGGAAGTCGACAAGAAGAACGAGGGCGGCGCCATCAAGTTCATCCTGCTCAAGCCGCTGGGCGCGCCCAGCATCACCAACGCGCCGCGGGAACTGCTGCTGGCCACGCTGGCAGCCTGCGTTTGATCGGATCCCCCGCCATGCTGCCCGACGAATTCCTCGCCCCTTACGCGGCCCATTCGGCGGGCGGAGCGGGGCGCCGCTTTCCTGAAACGGCGCACGCCTCGCGCAGCCAGTTCCAGCGCGACCGCGACCGCATCATCCATTCGTCGGCCTTCCGCCGGCTGGAATACAAGACCCAGGTGTTCCTCAACCACGAAGGCGACCTGTTCCGCACCCGGCTGACGCACAGCCTGGAGGTCGCGCAGGTCGGCCGTTCGCTGGCGCGCAACCTGCGGCTGAACGAGGACCTGGTGGAAGCCATTTCGCTGGCGCACGACCTGGGCCATACGCCGTTCGGCCACGTGGGCCAGGACGTGCTGAACGAATGCATGAAGGACCATGGCGGCTTCGAGCACAACCTGCAAAGCCTGCGGGTGGTGGACGAGCTGGAAGAGCATTACGGCGCGTACGACGGCCTGAACCTGATGTTCGAAACCCGCGAGGGCATCCTCAAGCACTGCTCGCTGAACAATGCGCGCCTGCTGGGGCCGGTCGCCCAGCGCTTCATCGACCGCACGCAGCCGTCGCTGGAGGCGCAGCTGACCAATCTGGCCGACGAGATCGCCTACAACAGCCACGACATCGACGACGGCCTGCGCTCCGGCCTGATCACCATCGAGCAGCTGGAGCAGGTGGAATTCTTTGCCCGGCTGTGGCACGACGTGCAGCAGACGTTCCCGGGCCTGTCCGGCCGCCGCGCGATCTACGAAACCCTGCGCCGCCTGATCACCGCGCTGGCGGACGACCTGATCGTCACCTCCAGCGCCTTGCTGGCCGACGCCGCGCCGAAGAGCATAGACGAGGTGCGCGCGGCGCCGCCGCTGATACGCTTTTCCGATGCCATGCGCAAGGATGCGACCGAGCTCAAGCGCTTCCTGCGCGAGAACCTGTACCGCCATTACAAGGTCAACCGCATGCGCGTGAAAGCCAGCCGCATCGTGCGCGAGCTGTACGGCGCCTTCATGGCCGAGCCGGTGCTGCTGCCGCCGGACTACCAGGACAAGTCGGGCGACGTCGGCAAGCAGGCGCGCAAGATCGCCGACTACATCGCCGGCATGACCGACCGCTACGCCATCCGCGAACACCGCCGCCTGTTCTCGCTCGACGAACTTTGAGCTGTTAAAACATCCTCTGCTGCGCGGCCTTGCTGTCGCCCACCAATTCCAACAGCAGTTTCTTGATCGGCGCCGGCAGCGGGGCGTCGGCGATGCGAGCGGCGTCGTACCAGACGTGGCCAGACTCGGCGGCCATCGCCAGCCGCCGCGCCAGGGTCACACGGTAGGGCGCGATGTGCAGCTTGTAATGCGTGAACACATGCGTCACCGTCGACAGCCGCTCATGCGACTCCATCTCGCCGAACTTGCCCACCGCTGACATCAGCGCATCGTCATCGGCCGCCGGCACGTCGTCGTCCTCGGCCAGCAAGTGGCCGTCCAGTTCCGGCAGCGACAGCAAGCCGCCCCAGATGCCGCTTGGCGGACGCTGTTCCAGCAGCACCTGGCCGCCGTCGATAATCGCCAGCATCACCGCATGTTTTTCCGGGCTGCTTTTCTTCGGCTTGCGCACCGGCAGGTCCTTGGTGCGGTTGCTGGCGTAGGCCACGCAGCGCGGCTGCATCGGGCAGCGTTCGCACGACGGGCTGCTGCGCGTGCACAGGGTGGCGCCCATGTCCATCAGGCCCTGCGTGTACGATTCGATGCCTTGCTCCGGCAACAGCGCCTCGGCGCGGCGCCACATCATTTCCTCGGTCTTGCGCTCGCCGGGATAGCTGTCGATGCCGAACACACGGGCAAACACGCGCTTGACGTTGCCGTCCATGATGGCCGCCCGCGTGCCGCTGGAAAACGCCGAGATTGCCGCCGCCGTCGAGCGGCCTATGCCGGGCAACTCCGCCAGCAGGGCCGGATCGGACGGGAACACGCCGCCGTATTCGGCCACCACGCGCTGCGCGCACTTGTGCAGGTTGCGCGCCCGCGTGTAGTAGCCCAGGCCGCTCCACTGCGCCATCACATCCTCGACCGGCGCCGCCGCCAAGTCGCGCAAGGTGGGGAAGCGCTCCAGGAAGCGCGCGTAATAGCCCAGCACCGCCGACACCTGCGTCTGCTGCAGCATGATTTCCGACAGCCAGATCAGATACGCGTCGCGCGTGTTTTGCCAGGGCAGCACATGGCGTCCATGCACTTTTTGCCAGCCGATCAGATCCGCCGAAAAGCTGGGATCCGCAAAATTCTCCACTGCTACAACCTTCATTCTTTTCCTAGATTAAGCCGCGGCGTCCAGCGCCACGAATTCCGCATTGATGGCGATGCTGATATTGCCCGCCAATTCATTGAGCCGCGCCTTCTGCGCGTCCAGCTCCTGCTGGCTGCTTTCAAACGCGTCGATTTTCTGCTCCAGGCTGTCGGTCGCATCGTGGATGCGCTGGATCGACGCCAGCCTATGCTTCAACTGGTCCTTGTGCTGGCGGATCTGCGCCTCCAGCGGCGCCATGATCACCTTCAGCCACGCCTCGGCGTCGTTGTTGGCCGACTTGAAGCAGCCGCGTACGCGCGAGGCGATGGTGTCGAAAAACTTCTCCATCAGCACCACCCGGCTGGTGGTCAGCAGGGTCGCCGTGCCGAACTGCTTGTAATAGATCGCCTCGATGGCGACGATCTCCTCGCGGTAGCGCTCCAGCGAAAACGGCATCGGCAGCGCCAGCGTCAGCCCGTGCTCGTTGGAGAAGCGGCGGTACATCACGCCCATCATCTCGGCGATCTCCACGGTCTTGCTCTCGGCCGCGTCGAGGTTGGCGCGGATGCGCTCGAAGTAGTTGCGCACGGCCTCGCGCACGCCGGTGAAGAAGCGGCTGCGCTGCATTTCCTCGCGCACCTGGTCGATGTCGTCGCGCACGATGTCCATGCCCATGCTGGTGTACAGCTCGGTGGACAGGCGCGTGAACACGGCGCGCGTGGCCTGCAGCTTGAACAGGCTGGCGTCGAATTCCTTTTTCTCGACGTCGATGCGGCGCATCATGTGCGCGATCACGCTCTGGTTTTTGCCGCGCAAGCTCTTCAGCTCGTGCAATTGGTCGACGATGCCGCGCGCGCGCGCGTTGACCAGGCCCAGCTGAGCCGCGCTGAGCGCCTGCAGTTCCTCGCTCAGCTGCTTGCGGACGATTTCCTTCTTGGCCGGGATCAGCTCGTTGAACAGCGCGCTTTCCAGCGTCTGCAGGCGGCTGCGCTCGAGCAGCGCGCGGTCCTGCGTGATCTTGGCCACCAGCGCCTTTTGCGCCGACACGGGAAACACCTGGCGCGGCTCCAGCGCCAGCACGTGGGCGACGTTGGCCTGCTGGCGCTCGATCTCGACGTTGACCTCGGCTTCGCTGCGCAACTCGTCCCACATGCTGTCGATCTTGTTCAGCACCACCAGGCGGCCGGCGCCGGCGCCGATGTGGTTGCGCCAGACTTCGATGTCGCTCTTGGTCACGCCGGTGTCGGCCGCCAGGATGAACAGCACCGCGTGCGCGTTGGGAATCAGGTTCAGCGTCAGCTCGGGCTCGGTGCCGATGGCGTTCAGGCCCGGCGTGTCGAGGATCACCAGCCCCTGCTTCAACAGCGGGTGCGGGAAGTTGATCAGCGCGTGGCGCCACAGCGAAATCTCGACCATGCCCTGGTCGTCCAGGGTGACCGGCATGTCGGGATCGTCCTCGTCGTACAGGCCGTAGCGCTTGGCTTCCTCGACCGGCACGTGGCGCGTCATGCTGACCTGCTTGAACACTTCGTGCATCTGGTCGGCGGCGTCCAGGTTCAGCGGCAGCACGGTCCAGGCGGCCGGCTGGTCGCGGTAGTCGCTGGTGGACAGGTGGTCGGCGCGGGTCTCGATCGGCAGCAGGCGTATCGACGGCGCCATGCTGGGATCGTACATCAGCTCGGTCGGGCACATGGTGGTGCGGCCGGCGGCGGACGGCAGGATGCGCTGGCCGTAGTCGGCAAAGAAGATGGCGTTGATCAGCTCGGATTTGCCGCGCGAGAATTCGGCGACAAACGCCACCGACAACTTGTCGTCGGCCAGCCGCGCCAGCGTGCGCATGATGCGCTGGTCGGTGGCGGCATCGGTCAGGGACGCCTCGGCCACCCAGGATTGATAATTTTTTAACGCGGTGACGACACCTTGCCGCCACGCGCTGTATTGCTCGAAATCCCTGACCATCATGTCTGCCCTTATTTTTGGCAATTCACACAGTAGAACGTGGACCGCTGCCCCTGCTTGATCTGCCGTATCGGCGCCGCGCACACCTTGCAGGGCACGCCAGCACGATCATAGACGAAATAAGTCTGCTGGAAATACCCGGATTGCCCGTTGACGCTAATAAAATCGCGCAAGGTGCTGCCGCCCTGGACAATGGCCTCGGCCAGGATCTCGCGCACCGCCTGCGCCAGCTTTTCATAGCGCGCCAGGCTGATGCGCCTGGCCGGCGTCTTCGGATTGATGCCGGCGCGGAACAGGCTTTCCGAAGCATAAATATTGCCTACGCCGACAACGATATCGCCGGCCAGCAGCACCAGCTTGACGGCCGCGCTGCGCTGGCGCGTCTGATCGTACAGCAATTTGCCGGAGAAGCCCGGTTCCAGAGGTTCCACGCCCAGCCCGCGCAGCAGCACGTGATGCTCCAGCAAGCCGTCGGCGTCGTCGTGCCACAGCACGGCGCCGAAGCGGCGCGGATCCTTCATGCGCAGCACCTGCAAGCCCTTGGGAGCCTGCACGACGAGATCAAAATGATCATGTTTTTCCGGCTCGATGCCGCTGTCCATCACCCTCAGGTGGCCCGACATGCCGAGGTGGACGATCAGCGTGCCGTGCTCGAAATGTATCAGCAAGTATTTGCCGCGGCGCCCGGTCCGCAGCACCTGCCGTCCGGCCAGCAGCTGCCGCAGCTGCGGCGGAAACGGCCAGCGCAGGCCGTCGCGGCGCATCACCACCGTCTCCACGGTACGGCCTTCGATATGGGGCGCGACGCCGCGGCGCGTCACTTCAACTTCTGGTAATTCTGGCATCTGAGAGGCAGGCAGTCGAAATTATGAGATGGCACAGTCTGGCTGAGGCGGAATATTTGGTTACACTAGTCAAAAGACGCAATCGATGTGATGGGCGTAAAATCCGACTGACGCTGTACCTTTTGCCGACTTGCCAGGATCTTCCCTTGAAAAACGCTTTCGCCATTGTAACCCTCTCTGCCTTGCTGTCGGCGTGCGCCGTGGCGCCGCAAAAACAGGCCGAGTCCGCCGCGACACCCGGCCAGGCCCCTGCGGCCGCGCCGGACAGCGCCGCGCCGGCCGAGGATGGCGTTGCCGCCGCCCCGGCGCCTGCCGAGGAAGCGCTGCCCAACACCGAATTGACCGGCGATCTGCTGTTCCGCATCACCAAGGCCGAACTGGAATTCAAGCAGGGCAAATGGCAGGGTTCCTACATCACCATGATGGCGCTGGCGCAGCAGACCCGCGACCCGCGCCTGGCGCGCCGCGCCGCCGAAATGGCGCTGGCCGCCAAGCAGGGCGGGGAAGCGCTGGCGGCGATCCGCCTGTGGCGCAGCCTGGCGCCGGATTCGGACGAGGCCACCCAATACTTCCTCGGCTTCGCCGTCGTCAACGACGACCTCAGCGAAGCGGAGCAGATTTTTACCGACCGCCTGAAGGCCGCGCCGGTGGCTGGCCGTCCGCTGGCGATGTTCCAGATGCAGCAATTCCTGCTGCGCGCCAAGGACAAGCCGGCCGCGTTCGCGCTCGAACAGCGCGTGCTGGCACCCTACGGCGACACGCTGGAAAGCCATCTGATCCTGGCGCAGGGCGCGTTTGCGCTGGGCGACAACGAGCGCGCCCGCACCGAGGCGGAAAAGGCGCTGGCCATCAAGCCCGATTCGGAACTGGCGATCCTGACCACGGCGCAGGTGTCCGGCGACATCGACAGCGCGATGAAGACGCTGTCCGCCTTCCTGGAAAAATATCCGAACTCGCGCGAGGTGCGCGCCGCCTACGCCCGCATCCTGGTCGACGCCAAGCAGTACGATCCGGCCCGCAAGGAATTCCTGACCCTGCTGAAAGACCAGCCGGACAACCTGGCCACCTTGTACGCGCTGGGCGTGATGGCGATGCAGACCAACGATGTGCCGTCGGCCGAGAAATACTTCACGCAATTCGTCAACGTGCTGGCCGACCATCCCGGCGATGAGCGCGATCCGTCCAAGGTGCTGATGATACTGTCGCAGATCGCCGAGCAGCGCGGTGACCTGGACGCGGCCTACAACTGGCTGGAGCGCGTCGACGGCAGCGATGAAAAGATCTTCCTGGCCGCGCGCATGAAGATGGCGTCGCTGACCGCGCGCAAGGGCAATGTCGACGAGGCCCGCAAGCAGCTGGCCGAGCTGAAGCCGTCCGAGCCGGCCGACCAGGCGCAGGTGTTCCAGGCCGACGCCCAGATCCTGCGCGACGCCGGCGACAACCGTGCCGCCTACACCGTGCTGGAAAACGCCGTCAAGCGCTACCCGGACAATCCCGACCTGCTGTACGACTTCGCGCTGATCGCCGAGAAACTGGGCCAGCTGGAACTGATGGAAAAAGCGCTGCGCCAGGTGATGATCGCCGCGCCCGACAACCAGCACGCCTACAACGCGCTGGGCTACTCGCTGGCCGAGCGCAACGAGCGCCTGCCGGAAGCCTACGCCTTGATCGACAAGGCGATGAAGATGGCGCCGGGCGATCCCTTCATCATGGACAGCATGGGCTGGGTGCAGTACCGCATGGGCAACCTGAGCGAGGCGGAAGCCTTGCTGCGCCGCGCCTACGCGCTGCGCAGCGATCCGGAAATCGCCGTGCACCTGGGTGAGGTGCTGTTCGTCAAAGGCGACAAGAACGGCGCGCAGCAGATGTGGCAGGAAGCCCAGAGCAAGGACCCGAAAAACGACGCGCTGAAAAGCACGCTGGCGCGCCTCAACCAAAGCCTATGATACGACCATCCTCTCTGATATTCGCCGCCGCGTTGGGCGCACTGGCCGGCTGCGCCACCACCTCCGCGCCGCGCTCCGGCGCCGCAGTCGCGCCGTACCGCGACAGCATCGACCTGGCGGGCCGCATCGCCATCAACTACAGCCGGGACGGCAAGCGTGAATCGCTGAGCGGCAAGTTCACCTGGCGGCAAAGCAAGGCCAATACCGACGTCAGCCTGATCTCGCCGACCGGCCAGACAGTGGCCGTCATCAACGTCACGCCGTCGTCGGCCACCTTGAAGCAAAGCGGCAAGGAGGCGCGCACCGCGCCCGACCTCGACAGCCTGACCACGCAGACGCTGGGCTGGACCTTGCCCGTATCGGGCCTGCGCGACTGGCTGCAAGGCTACGCCACCGCCGTGGACGGCAAGCGCTTCGTCGCCACGCCGGCCAACGACAGCGTCGTCACGCGCGACGGCTGGAAGCTCGACTACGTGTCATGGCAGGATGACGCAGCGGCCGTCCCGCAGCCGAAGCGCATCGACGTCACGCGCATCGCGCTGGGCCAGCAGGTCGATGAGATGGCGATCCGCATCGTCATCGATCCGGTCGCACAGTAAAATGCCGGCATGACTGAACTGAAAAACTGCCCGGCTCCGGCCAAGCTCAACCTGTTCCTGCACGTGAACGGCCGCCGCGCCGACGGCTACCACCTGCTGCAGACCGTATTCCAGCTGATCGACCACGGCGACACGCTGCATTTCACGCTGCGCGACGACACGGCCCTGCGCCGCGTGACCGACCTGCCGGGCGTGCCGGAAGAGAGCGACCTGATCATCCGCGCCGCCAGGCTGCTGCAGGCCGAGGTGCTGCGCCGCCAGGGCGCCTTGCCGCGCGGCGTGGACATCGCCATCGACAAGATCCTGCCCATGGGCGGCGGCCTGGGCGGCGGTTCGTCCGACGCGGCCACCACGCTGATGGCCTTGAACAAGCTGTGGAACGCCGGCCTGGACCGGCAGGAACTGATGGCGCTGGGCCTGCCGCTGGGCGCCGACATCCCGTTCTTCATCTTTGGCGAAACCGCCTTTGCCGAAGGGGTGGGGGAGGCCATGCGGCCGGTTCAGGCGCCGGATTGTTGGTATGTCGTCATCGAACCGGGCGTGGCGGTGCCGACCGCGGCAATTTTTTGCTCGGAATATTTGACAAGGGATACTCCCCCCGTCATAATAACGGACTTTTCCAGCCACCTCGAAAATCGAAACGGATTGACAGGGTTTGGAAAGAATGACTTGCAGCAGGTAGCAACCAGGTTGTTCCCGCCGGTGGCAGAGGCGATAGAATGGCTGGGGGCTTACGGTGATGCCAGGATGACTGGCTCCGGTGCTTGCGTGTTTAGTGCGGTGGCAACCGAGGCTGAAGCGGATGCGGTGCTTGAAAAAGTGCCGGCAAAGTGGAAAGCGTGGAAGGCCAAAGCGCTGGAACGCCACCCGATCATCGCGGCGCTGTAGGGCATAAAAAGGCACAAAAAAATTTGGCTTAGCGTGAAAATGGCTGTAAAATACCGGCCAGTAACGACAAGCAGTCAGTTGCGTAGGGGAATCGCCAAGCTGGTTAAGGCACTGGATTTTGATTCCAGCATACCAAGGTTCGAATCCTTGTTCCCCTGCCATTCGTTTGTATCTGGATCCGTCGAGGCGCAAGTCTCCGGCCAGGTAAAGCAAAGATGGCTCCGCCCAGAGCGAGTCATTCTACTAAGATACTACTAGTACAGCGCCACGCGGCTTTCGCTGGCGATCCTTCAAAAATTTCTACGACTATCTCTGGGACTCCCATGGCTTACGAAAACCTGATGGTTTTTACCGGCAACGCTAATCCTGCGTTGGCAGAAGGAGTCGCAAAAAATCTCGGCATCCCTCTCGGCAAGGCAAACGTCTCGAAATTCTCGGACGGCGAAGTGATGGTCGAAATTAACGAAAACGTCCGCGGCAAAGACGTCTTCGTCCTGCAATCGACTTGCGCACCAACCAACGACAGCCTGATGGAACTGATCCTGATGGTCGATGCGCTGAAGCGCGCGTCCGCTGGCCGTATCACCGCTGCGATTCCTTACTTTGGCTATGCCCGCCAAGACCGCCGTCCGCGTTCGGCGCGCGTCGCGATCTCGGCCAAGGTGGTGGCCAATATGCTGGAAAAAGCCGGCGTCGAGCGCGTCCTGATCATGGATCTGCACGCGGACCAGATCCAGGGCTTCTTCGATATCCCGGTTGACAATATTTACGCTTCGCCAATTCTGCTGGGCGACCTGCAGAAGAAGAACTACCAGGACCTGCTGGTGGTGTCGCCGGACGTCGGCGGCGTGGTCCGCGCGCGCGCGCTGGCAAAACGCCTGGGCTGCGACCTGGCCATCATCGACAAGCGTCGTCCGAAGGCCAACGTGTCCGAAGTGATGAACATCATCGGTGAAGTCGAAGGCCGCAATTGCGTGATCATGGACGACATGGTCGACACCGCAGGCACGCTGGTCAAGGCGGCCGAAGTGCTGAAAGAGCGCGGCGCACAGAAAGTGATCGCGTATTGCACGCACCCTGTGCTGTCCGGCCCGGCGATCGAGCGCATCACCAATTCGTCGCTGGACGAGCTGGTCGTGACCGACACCATTCCGTTGTCCGACGCGGCCAAGGCTTGCGGCAAGATCCGCCAGCTGACCTGCGCGCCGCTGCTGGCCGAGACGTTCAAACGCATCATCAAGGGCGACTCGGTGATCTCCCTGTTTATCGACTGAGATAAACGGTTTAGCCAGTTTTTGAGGCGGCGCGACAAGCAAAAACGCTTGTCGCGCCGTTGTACTTCCCGGTTTCATGAGCGCAGTCAGCTCATTTTCGAGGCACCCTGGTCGCGGGGGCCTCATAACACGGGGCGCGAGCCCTGTTATTTTTGGAGTATCACATGAAAGTTGTTGCATTCAAACGCGAATTGCAAGGTTCCGGAGCGAGCCGCCGCCTGCGCAATTCGGGCCAAACCCCAGGCATCATCTACGGCGGTACCGAAGCGCCAGTGACCATCTCGCTGGATCACAACGCGCTGTACCACGCGCTGAAAAAAGAAGCCTTCCACTCGTCGATCCTGGATCTGGAAATCGACGGCAAGACCCAGCAAGTGCTGCTGCGCGACTTCCAAGTCCACGCATACAAGCAACTGGTTCTGCACGCTGACTTCCAGCGCGTTGACGCTTCGAAAAAAGTGCACATGAAAGTGGCTCTGCACTTCGCTAACGCCGATGTGTCCCCGGCAGTCAAGCTGCACGGCGCCACCATCAGCCACGTAGCCAACGAAATCGAAGTTTCGTGCCTGCCGAAAGACCTGCCAGAGTTCATCACCGTTGACCTGTCGAACATCGACGTCGGCCACTCGCTGCACATCGGTGAACTGACCCTGCCAGCCGGCGTGACCGCAATCACCCACGGCGCCAACCTGACCATCGCTACCGCTTCGGTACCAGCTGGTCACGTGGCTGCTGAAGCTGCTGCAACCGAAGCTGCTCCTGCAGCTGAAGCCAAGCCAGCCGCCAAAGCCAAGAAGTAATCACTGACACCGCCCTCGGGCGGTTGATGCAAGAAGCCCGCCGGCCATGCCTGGCGGGCTTTTTTACCATAAGCACACCATGCCCATACGTCTCATCGTCGGCCTAGGCAACCCAGGCCCCGAATACGAACAAACCCGCCACAACGCCGGCTTCTGGCTGGTGGACAATCTCGCCAACGACGTCGGCGCGCGCCTGCAGCGCGAGACCAAGTACAACGCGCTGATGGCCCGGGCCTCCGTCGCCGGCCAGGAAGTGTATCTGCTGGAGCCGCAGACGTATATGAACCGCTCCGGCCAGTCGGTCGGCGGGCTGTGCCGCTTCTTCAAGATCGCGCCGGACGAGGTGCTGGTCGTGCACGACGAACTGGACCTGATGCCCGGCACCGTGCGCCTGAAGAAGGGCGGCTCGTCCGGCGGCCACAACGGCCTGAAGGACATCACCGCCGCGCTCGGCACGCAGGACTACTGGCGGCTGCGGCTCGGCATCGGCCACCCGCGCACG
This sequence comes from Duganella sp. Dugasp56, assembly GCF_047304105.1. Taxonomy (NCBI): domain Bacteria; kingdom Pseudomonadati; phylum Pseudomonadota; class Betaproteobacteria; order Burkholderiales; family Oxalobacteraceae; genus Duganella; species Duganella sp. Dugasp56. The sequence goes on along the minus strand of NZ_JBGLYQ010000041.1, from coordinate 31,732 downwards.
CTCAGCCTGCAGCAGCAGGTGGCGGACTTCGTGCTGCACCGTCCGCGCCGCGAAGACCAGGAGCTGATCGAGCAGGCGATAGCCAAGTCGCTGCTGGTGATGCCGCAGATCGTCGAAGGCAAGTTCGACGCCGCCACGATGAAGTTGCATACGGCCTGAAGCGCCAGTGGTATGCTGGAGCCATCCCCACTCCAGCCCAAGGACCATCGATGAAGCTCCTCCCGATCGCCGCGTTGCTGCTGGCGCAAGCGGCCCAGGCGCAGCAAGGCGCCGCCGTCTCCAGCCAGATCAATGGCATGTATCCCCAGCTCGACGCGATCTACAAGGACTTGCACGCGCATCCCGAGATCGCCTTCCAGGAACAGCGCACGGCCGCCAGGCTGGCCGCCGAGATGCGCGCGATCGGCTTCGAGGTGACCGAGAAGGTCGGCAAGACCGGCATCGTCGCCATCTACAAGAACGGCGCCGGCCCGACGGTGCTGGTGCGTACCGAGATGGACGGCCTGCCGATGGAGGAAAAGTCCGGCTTCGCGTATTCCAGCAAGGCGCACGCGCTGCTGGACGGCAAGGACACGATGGTGGCCCACAGCTGCGGCCACGACGTCCACATGACCGCCTGGCTGGGCGCCGCGCGCGCGCTGGTGGCGATGAAGGCGCAATGGAAGGGCACCCTGATGTTCATCGGCCAGCCGGCCGAGGAGACCGTCAGCGGGGCCAAGGCCATGCTGGCCGACGGCCTGTTCAAGCGCTTCGGCAAGCCGGACTACGCGTTCGCGCTGCACAGCTGGCCGCTGGCCTACGGCACCATCGGCTACAACAGCGGCGCGGTGTCGTCGAACTCGGACGCGATAGAAATCACCTTCAAGGGCCGCGGCGGCCACGGCTCGGCGCCGGACAAGGCGCTGGACCCGATCGCCATCGCCGCGCGCTTCGTGGTGGAGGTGCAGACGGTGGTCAGCCGCGAGAAGGATCCGAAGGAGTTCGGCGTGGTGACGATAGGCGCGATCAACGGCGGCACGGTCGGCAACATCATCCCGGACACGGTGCGCGTGCGCGGCACGATACGCTCGTACAGCCCGGAGGTACGGGCCAAGCTGCTGGCCGGCGTGCGCCGCATCGCCAACGCCTCGGCCGCGATGGCCGACGCGCCGGCGCCGGACGTGGAGCTGATCAGCGGTGGCGCCGCGATTGAAAACAGCGACGCGCTGGTCACCCGCACCGAAGGCGTGCTGAAACAAGCCTTCGGCGACGCCAACGTCGCCCGCATGCCGGCGATGACGGCCAGCGAGGACTTCTCGCAATTCGTCAACGAGGGCGTGCCGGGGATGTTCTTCTTCACCGGCGTCTACGATCCGAAGGCGGTGGCCGAGGCGGCCAGGCCGGGCGGCAAGCCGCTTGCCTTCAACCATTCGCCGTACTACGCGCCGGTGCCCGAACCGTCGATCAAGACCGCCGCCCAGGCGATGACCTTGGCGGTCTTGAACGTGCTGCCCAAATAAATCCGGGGTCAGATCCGAAAATTGGACACGGCCTCTGCCGCAGCGGCCGCTACGGCAGAGGCCGTGTCCAATTTTCGGATCTGACCCCGGGTTTTTATTTGCTGGCGGCGATCCAGCGGTCGACGCGGGCTTCCAGGATAGGCAGCGGCAAGGTGCCGTCGCCGATCACCACTTCGTGGAATTTCTGGTAGCTGAACTTATCGCCCAGCGCCTGCTGCGCGCGGGCCCGCAGTTCCAGGATCTTCAACGAGCCGATCTTGTAGCTCAGCGCCTGCGCCGGCCATACCATGTAGCGCTCGATCTGGTTTTTGGCGCGCGCTTCCGGCCAGCCCAGCGTGTCGGCCAGGTAGGCGATCGCCTGCTCGCGGCTCCAACCCTTGGCGTGCATGCCGGTGTCGACCACCAGCCGCGCGGCGCGCAGCATTTCCGCGTTCAGGTGGCCGTAGTAGGCCACCGGATCTTCATACAAGCCCATCTCGCGGCCCAGCGTTTCCGAGTACAGCGCCCAGCCTTCGGTGTAGGCCGCGCTGTTCGGGTTCTCGGTGCTGAACTTGCGGAAGTCCGGCAAGTCCAGCTCTTTCAGCAGCGCCGCATGCAGGTGGTGGCCCGGCACGCCTTCGTGCAGGAACAGGCTGACCATGTCGACCCGGCTGTATTTTTTCGGATCGTTCACCACCGGCCAGAACACGCCCGGATGCGAGCCGTCCGCCGCCGACGGCGTGTAGTGGTCGGACGCGGTGGCGCGCGTCAGTTCCGGTTCCAGGTGCAGCTCCAGCTTGGCTTTCGGGATCAGACTGAAATAGGTCGGCAGCTTGGTCTGCACCTGCGCGTAGATGTCGCGGTAGGCTTGCAGCACCTGTTCGTCGCTGGTGAAGATCCTGAACTTGTCCTGCGCGCCTACCCATTGCGGCAGCTGCTTTTCCGGGCCCTCGTAGCCCAGCTTGGGACCGAGCGCGGCCAGCTGCTGCTGGATGCGCGCCACTTCCTTCAGGCCCAGCTCATGCACCGCGTCCGGCGTCAGCGGCAGGTTGGTGCTGTCCTTGATGCGGGCCGCGTACCAGGCGGCGCCGTTCGGCAGCGCGCTCCAGCCGGTGCTGGCGCGGCTGGCCGGCAGATACTCGTTTTCCAGGAAGCTGACCAGGCGGTTCAGCGCCGGCGCGATCTTGCCGTCGACCGTCTTCAGGTAGGCGGCGGTCAGCTTCTGCTGGTCGGCGGCCGAGAAGCCGGCCGGGAAGCGCGTCACCGGCGAATAGTAGACGCTGGCTTCCGGCGTCGCGCTGCGCAGGTTCTGGAACTGCGGCAGCATCGCCACCGTGATCGCCTTCGGCTGCACCACGCCGGCGCGCATGCCTTCCCTCATGTTGGCGATGGCCTGGTCGATCCAGCCCGGCAACTGGTTCAGCCGGCTCAGGTAGGCCTGGTACTGCTTGACCGTGCCCAGCGGCTGCGAACCGGTGCCGTCGGCATAGTTTGCCAGCGTGGTGATCACGTTGTCGAAATGATTCAGCGGCAGCAGATGCTCGGGGAAGGACTCCAGCTGCATCGCGTTGTTGAGCTCGTAGGACAGCAGGTCGTAGGTCAGCTGGTCCTGGCTGCCCAGCTGGTCGCGGCGCACCGCCATCAGCTGCTTCTGCATGCCGCGGTACAGCGCGAACTGGGCCGCCCGCACCTTGGGCGAAATGCTCAGGCCGATCTGGTCGTCGTAGCGGCTGTCGCCGTTGGCGGTGGCGAACAGCAGCGGATCGAACTTGCAGCGCGCGGTGTGGAAGGCCGCCGCCAGCCTGGCCAGTTGCTTCTGCGCCGCGCCGGCCCGCACCTGCGCGTTGGCCGTGGCCGCCAGCGCCGGCGGCGCCATGCCGGCCCCCATCAGTAACGTCGCAATCAGGGTGGCGGTGGTCAGCGCGGCGCGCGGGCGGCGGGAGTGGGGCATACGTTGTCCTCGATGGGTAGTGGATAGCGCCCAGCAGTCTAGCATCTCTGGCGCTGGACGCAACAGGGGCGGACGCCTTGCCGGCCGTCCGCCCCCCGTATCCATCATGGATTACTGCGCTACATCAACCTTGCTTGGCCTTGCGGCGGCGCGCGGCGAAGCCGGTCAGGCCCAGCCCGGCCAGCAGCATGGCGTAGGTCTCCGGTTCCGGAACGGCTTGCGCCAGGCCGTCCATCGCGTAGATTTGAGCGGTGGTTTTATTGTAGGTTGGATTGGCCAGGATGTTCTGGTTCAAGTTCCAGCCCATGGCGTCAAACGCGGCCAGGTCGTTCTGGGTCACCGAACCGCCGGCACAGGCGGCGATGGTTGGATCCATGATGCCGACCGAGCGGGTGCTCAGGAAGCATTTGCCACCCAGGTCCAGCACGGCCTTGTTGTCGGCCCAGTGCGAAGTCTGGTTGCCGTCGCCGTTGTAGGCACCGGTCGAGAAGAACGCCGCTTCCTGGTTGTTGTCCGGCAGGTTGAACACGCTGGCGCCGCCGTCGATCGAGAAGAACGCGGTCTTGTTGGCGCCCCAGTTCAGGTAGCGGGTGCCGTTGGCTTCCACGCCGGAACCATAGCGGAACAGGTCGAGCGTGCTGCCGATGGCGAACTCGTCGATATTGGTGGTGCCGAAGGCGCCGGCGTTAAAGAGCGAAGCGTATGGGCCTTTGCCGCCCAGCAGATCGAATGTGTCGGAGCCGCTGACGAAGCCCAGCGCGTGGCCGATTTCATGCACGGCAACGGCGGTGAAGTCGTATTTGCCAGTGGCGATGCCGTCGGTCGGGTTGTAGTCGAAGGCGAAGTTGGAACTGAAGGTGATGCTGGCATCGGCGTGATGGGCCGCATAACTGCCGGTGTAAGTGGCGTTCATGCCCATGGCTTTCAGCACAGAGGTGTTGACGTCCAGGTACTGGTTGATACCGTTGCTGCCGTTCGAGATACGGCTGTTCAGCGTGGTGTCGATGCCGCTTTGGGCTGCTGCGTCCTTGTAGGCGTTGACGCGCATGGCCAAGTCGGTGCCGTTGGCCAGTGTCGGCAGGTGGGCCACGGCGGACGCGTCGAGCGCGCTGTTGCCGGTGGTCTGCAGGCCATGATAGACGTTGGCGACCGACACCACGTTCGAGTTGCTGCCGGTGCTGCCGAGGATGCCGGCGCCCAGTGCGGCGAAGCTAATGTCGATATTGATCGTGGCGTTGTTGGTCAGCGTCTGGTTCCAGTAGTTGGCAGCTTTCTGGAAGGCGAACAGCGCCTGCACGCCCTGCGGGCTGGACGAGAAGCTGCCGGTGCTGTCGATCAGGACAATATTGGCAGACATCGCTGGCACGGCCATCGCCGCGGCAACTGCCGTGGCACCCAGTTTAAGGACTAAGGACTTTTTCAATTTATTTCTCTCCCTATGAGCGGTATTTCTCTGTACCCGTGCTCTTGTAGGCCGGGTCGATTTTGTTTGGGTTGGGATCGGCCACCCCGCCGTAGTCAGCAATTGACGTTCAGAAAGACTAGCATAAAGGTTAATTTTTGTTGTGTTAACATCACTTAGTTATTTGAAAAAAAATTAAAATTTACAACAGTCGAGCTTGCCTCAAATAATCTACCGCGATCCATCCCGGCGGCGGCGCGCCCGGTTTTTTTGAACAGAGGCGGCAGCAGGGGTACAATTGACCCTTGAACGCTGTTATTCAGCCCGAATATCCCGAAAACGCCCTCTCGCTGGCCGTTTTTCACGAGCCGCTCGCCGGCGCAATTGATAATTAAAGGTTTTTCATGAGTCTCCAATGCGGCATCGTCGGCCTGCCTAACGTCGGCAAGTCCACCCTCTTCAACGCCCTGACCAAGGCCGGCATTCCGGCCGAGAACTATCCGTTCTGCACCATCGAACCCAACGTCGGCGTGGTCGAAGTGCCGGATCCGCGCATGGGCGCGCTGGCCGAGATCGTCAAGCCTGAGCGCATGGTCAACGCCATCGTGGAATTCGTCGACATCGCCGGCCTGGTGGCGGGCGCGTCGCAGGGCGAGGGCCTGGGCAACCAGTTCCTGTCGCACATCCGCGAAACCGACGCCATCGTCAACGTGGTGCGCTGCTTCGAGGACGACAACGTGATCCACGTGGCCGGCAAGGTCAGCCCGCTGGACGACATCGAAGTGATCCAGACCGAGCTGGCTCTGGCCGACCTGGGCACCGTGGAAAAAGCCATCCACCGCGAAAACAAGAAAGCCCGCTCGGGCGACAAGGACGCCGCCAAGCTGCTGGCCATCATGGAGCGCATCGTGCCGCACCTGAACGAAGCCAAGCCGGTGCGCGCGATGGGCCTGGACGCCGACGAAATGGCGCTGATCAAGCCGCTGTGCCTGATCACCGCCAAGCCGGCCATGTATGTGGCCAACGTCTCCGACACCGGCTTCAAGGACAACCCGCTGCTGGACCAGCTGACCGCCTATGCCGCCACCCAGAACGCGCCCATCGTCGCCATCTGCGCCTCGATCGAGGCGGAAATCGCCGACCTGGACGACGCCGACAAGACCGCTTTCCTGACCGACATGGGCATGGAAGAGCCAGGCCTGGACCGCCTGATCCGCGCCGCCTACAAGCTGCTGGGCCTGCAGACCTACTTCACCGCCGGCGTCAAGGAAGTGCGCGCCTGGACCATCCACATCGGCGACACAGCGCCGCAGGCGGCCGGCGTGATCCACACCGACTTCGAACGCGGCTTCATCCGCGCGCAAACCATCGCCTACGACGACTACATCCAGTACAAGGGCGAGGCCGGCGCCAAGGAAGTGGGCAAGATGCGCGCCGAAGGCAAGGAATACGTGGTCAAGGATGGCGACGTGCTGAACTTCCTGTTCAACGTTTAAAGAGATCGCTCTCCCACAGGCCCCGCAGAGATGCGGGGTTTTTTTATCCGTGTCGTTTACTTTACTGATGGTAAGATGGTAAATAATTAATACTATTTATCCAACTTATGATCATTTCCGTATTCCGGCGTGCCGCTGCCACCCTGTTGTTGTCGACCGGCCTGTGGTCCATGGCGCATGCCGCGTGCCAGTTTGCCAAAGTGGCTGAAATGCCGGTGCAATGGTCTGCGAACGGCCAGCCCCTGGTGGGGGCGGAGATTAACGGCAAGCCGGTTTCCATGTTGTTCGATACCGGCTCGAACTGGACGGTGCTGACGCGGCAGGGGGCCGAAGCCCACGGCTTGTCCATCTCGCCTGGCTCGGGCTATGCCTATGGTGTAGGCGGCGTCAGCAGCAATATGGCGGCCGAGGTAAAAGAGTTCGTGCTCGGGGCGGCACGCAACAAGAACATCCAGCTGTGGGTGATGGGGTCTGCCGAGCTCGGTAGCGAGATTGTCGGCCTGGTTGGCGCCGACTATTCGATGCAGATGAACCTCGAGGTGGCGCTCGCCGACAATGCGATCCGTTTTTTCCGCACCATCGACTGCGACAATGCCTACCTCGGCTACTGGGACAAGGACGCGCTGGAAGTGCCGCTGGACTGGCCAGGGTCCTTTGACAAGCGTCCTTTCGTGACGGTGGAATTGAACGGCAAGAAGGTCGTTGCCCTGGTCGATACGGGCGCCAGTGTTTCTGCTGTGTACCGCCGCACGGCCAAGCTGGCCGGCGTCGACGTCAACGATGCGCAGGCTGCCGGCCTGATCGGCGGCATAGGAGATCACAAAGTCAAAATGTGGCCCGCCAGGTTCGATTTCAAACTGGGTGACGAAGTGGTCAAGAACGTCAAAATGACCGTGATCGACGAGCGCTCCGACTCCAGCGATGACTATTCCGGCATGCTGCTCGGCCAGGACTGGCTGCGCGCGCACCGCGTGCTGTTCGTGCGCTCGCAAAAGCGCATGATTTTCTCCTACCTGGGCGGCGCAGTGTTCTCGGCGCCCTGAGCGTTCGCTCCGCAGCGGTATCGGCTCCGTGGTCTGCAGCGGTTGCCTATTTTCGCGAATCGTCACAGAATGCGTGGTAAATGCAACGCACGGGGCTAGCTATGAAAACCGCAACATTTTCATCTCTACTCGTCGATCCCGAATTGCGCCAGGCGGCCGAGGAGAGCCTGAAGGAAGGCGAAACGATTTCGAGCTTTGTCGAGCAGTCGATACGCGACAATATCGCGCGTCGCCAGCGGCGACGCGAATTCCTTGGGTGTGGCTTGGCCTCGCTGGGCGAGGCAGCTCGTAGTGGGGCTTACGTCAGCTCCGAGGTGGTGCTGGGCCGGCTTGAGCAGATGCTGGCAAAGGTCAAGGCCGGCAAGTGACCTTTTCCGTTCGCGTCGCGCGGCACGCGGAATCGGATCTGCTCCATGATTGAAGACGACTATTATTGACCGCCGGATACATGTGCATATGCCCGGCACGATATAAGACGTCGCAATCGACCTGCTAGTATGAGGTTTCCTCATGCATCAAGCCGGACTGGACACATCATGATGGTAGGGCGATTGGCGAAGACCTGGCTGGCCGGATTCCTGTTGTTGTGGGCGCAGGCCGGCCTCGCGGCGGAGAAGGTTCCGCTGTACACCTACTATGTCGACCCGCCGTTCGCCGTCGGCGCCGATTCCCTGACCGACAAGCTGGCCGCATGGCTGAGCCAGCGCTCGCAAGGCCGCTACCTGTTCGTCCCCACACAACTGCCAAGGCGCCGGCTCGACGCGTTGATCGCGCAGCCGCACTGGCGCGGCGTGGTGGCCTGGGCCAATCCGGCATGGTTCGGCGAGACCGTCCATCCCCGGCAAAGCTGGACCCGCCCCTACATGGTCGATGCCAACCTGGTGGTGTCGTTGCGCAGCGAGCCGATAGCCTACGAGAACGACCGCTCGCTGGAAGGGCGCCGCGTCGGCAGCGTGCTCGGTTTCAGCTACCCCGACCTGGACGCCATGCTCAAGGCCGGCAAGCTGACGCGCGACGACGCCAACGGCGAGTTCCAGAACCTGCTCAAGCTCAAGCTGCAGCGCGTGCAAGTGGCCTTCCTGCAGGCCAGTTCCTTTCCCTACTTCAAGCGCGAATTTCCCGACATGGACGACTGGGCTTATGTCGCCGCCAAGCCACGGACGGTGTTCGAACGCTCGCTGTTCATGGCGCCGGGCCAGCCGGCGCTGCGGGCCTTCCTGGATGCCCAGCTGGACCTGCTGATCGCCGACCGGGACTGGCAAACCCGGCTGGGAACCTGCCCGCTGGTGGCGCCCGGTCTGGTCCGGCAGATGGACGCCACACGCAAGCTATGCCGGTAGGCAGCCTTTGTTGGGTATAATCGCCGGATTGCCGGAGCGCCGGACCGCGCGTCTGCCTCCCTCACCCGTCCCACCCTTCACTAGAAAAAATACTCCTCATGGCTTCTTCCAACGATAACGTCAGCATGGCGCTGTTCTGCGATTTCGAAAACGTGGCGCTCGGTGTGCGCGACGCCAACTACGACAAGTTCGACATCAAGCCGGTGCTGGAGCGTTTGCTGCTGAAGGGCAGCATCGTGGTCAAGAAGGCGTATTGCGACTGGGACCGCTACAAGGCCTTCAAGGCGCCGATGCACGAGGCCAACTTCGAGCTGATCGAGATCCCCCACGTGCGCCAGTCCGGCAAGAACTCGGCCGACATCCGCATGGTCGTCGATGCGCTGGACTTGTGCTACACCAAGTCCCACGTCGACACCTTCGTCATCATTTCCGGCGATTCCGATTTCTCGCCGCTGGTGTCCAAGCTGCGCGAGAACGCCAAGAAGGTGATCGGCGTCGGCGTCAAGCAGTCGACCTCCGACTTGCTGGTGGCCAACTGCGATGAATTCATTTTCTACGACGACCTGGTGCGCGAGAGCCGCCGCGCCAAGCGCGAGGCCAGCAACGAGACCAAGCCGGCGGTCAAGCGCTCGCCGGAAGAGGAACGCGCCCGCCGCGACGAGATGGACAAGCGCCGCAACCAGGCGGTGGAAATCGCCGTCAATACCTTCGAGGCGCTGGTGCTGGAACGTGGCGACAGCGGCAAGATCTGGGCTTCCGTGCTGAAGGAGGCGATCAAGCGCCGCAAGCCGGATTTCAGCGAGTCCTATTACGGCTTCCGCACCTTCGGCAACCTGATCGAGGAATGCAAGGCGCGCGGGCTGCTGGAATTCGGCCGTGACGACAAGTCCGGCGCCTATGTGTATCGCGGCAGCGGCGTGCCGACCGCCGGCGGTTCGTCGGCCGACGCGTCCGGCGCCGACGGCATGACGGTGGAGGCGCAGGAAGGCGGCAAGCCCGAATCGCGCCGCAGCCGCGGCCGCGGCCGTACCGCCGCCGAGCGCTTTGCCGAACGCCAGGCCGAGCGACTGGCGCAGCAGGCCCGCGCGCCGCAGGAATCGGATGAGCCGTCGGCGATTGAAATCGACGCGGAACACAATTATGTCGAACCGGAGCAGTTGGCCGGACAGCCGGAGGCTGCCGAAGTACCGGCAGCGGCGCCGGCAGGCGAGGGCGAGCGCGGTGGTCGTGGTCGTGGTCGCGGCAATCGCGGCGGTCGTGGCAATCGCCAGGACGGGCAGGGAGGCAATGTTGCGCCTGCCGCTGTGGTCGCGGAGGCGCCGGTAGTGCTGGAAGCAGCCATCGAACTGCCTGTCGCGGCCGAACCGGTCGCAGCCGAGCCCGCGCCGGCCAAGAAGAAAAGCGGCGCCAAGCCGCCGGCACGCAAGCTGAAAACAGCGGCCAAGCCTAAGACGGAAAACATCAGGCAGGCCAAGGGCGGCAACGGCTCCGGCGAACAGCCGGCTGTTGCGGCGCCAGCCCCGGCTCCGGTGGAAGCTGCACCGGCTCCCGCCGATGCCGGCGTCAGCCCGGCCGAGGCGACAGCCAAGCCAGCCAAGGCCAAGGCGGCCGCCAAGCCGGCCCGCAAGCCGGCCGCGCGCACCCCGCGTCCAGCGAAGGCCAAGGCGACCCCGGAAGAGTAAGCCGGGGAGGGCGCGGCGGCGGCAAGCCGCTGCGCTCAACGCCGTTCTCAATCGTATAATGACAATGTTTTCATCTGACTAACCGGCGGCCCGGCCGCCTTGCAAGGTGCTGAGCATGCCCATTCTTTCCGACATCACGCTGTATCCGATCAAGTCCTGCGGCGGCATGCCGCTGCAGGAAGCCACGCTGACCACCACCGGTCTGATGACTGAACAGATCTACGACCGCGAGTGGATGGTGGTGGATGCCGCCGGCGTCTGCCTGACCCAGCGCGAACATCCGCGCATGGCGCTGATCGCGCCGACCTTGAAAGGCGCCACGCTGGAGCTGCGCGCGCCCGGCATGCTGCGGCTGGAAATCCCGCTCGGCCTGCCGGATCCCGACAGCGCGCCCACCCTCACCACCCAAGTCTGGGACGATACCGTGCTGGCCTACGACTGCGACGACCTGACCGCCGAATGGTTCACCAAGGCCATCGGCGTGCCGTGCCGGCTGGCGCGCTTCCACGCCAAGGCCGAGCGCGCCGTCAGCGACAAATGGACCAACGGGGTGGCCGCCACCACCATGTTCTCGGACGGCTATCCTATGCTGGTGGCCGGCACCGCCTCGCTGGACGACCTGAACGGCAAGCTGCGCGCGGCCGGCCGCGAGGCGATCCCGATGAACCGCTTCCGTCCCAACCTGGTGATCGACGGCATCGAAGCCTTCGAGGAAGACTATGCCGAATCGTTCCAGCTCGGCGATGCCCTGCTGAAACCGGTCAAGCCCTGCCCGCGTTGTCCCATGCCGTCGGTGAACCAGGCCACCGGCGAATTCGGTCCCGATCCGCTGGACATCATGCACAGCTACCGGGCCAAGCCGGAAGTCGACGGCGCCTTGTGTTTCGGCATGAACAGCATCCTGATTGCCGGCGAAGGCCAACGCGTGCGCGTCGGACAGGAAATCGTGGTTACACTGGCCTTTTAACGCACACCGGCATTCCCAAGTGGCAAAACTTGGCGTAATGTGGCAACTGATATGAAACCAGGTGACGAGTAAGGGCCTATATGACGCAAACTGCAACCGGCAAGTTCACGCCCCAGACCGATCACGCCGCGCGCGCGACGGACCTGGCGGCCGAAAACCAGGCCCTGCGGGCGCGCATGGCCTACCTGCTCGAACAGGCCGAGCGCAACCACTCGATCATGACCCGGCACCAGGCGTTCGACCTGGAGATCGTCGGCGCCGGCAATTTCCCCGAACTGATCGGCACCATCTTCCGTGTACTTCCGGTTATTTCCGAACTGGACACCGTGACCCTGACCTTGCTCGACGAAGACGCCGACATCCGCACCGTGATGGGCAAGCTGGACGTGGTGTTCGAAGATTTCCCCGACTTGATTTTCGTTGAAGAACTGGACAACCTGGGCTTCGACCTGAGCCAGCGCAACGCCTACACGCCGACGCCCAAGCCCGTGCTGGGCATGTACGACCGGCAGCGCCACGCCACGCCGTTCCCGAACGCGCCGGCCGGGCTGCAAAGCGTGGCGCTGGTGCCGCTGCTGCGCAACAAGCGCATCATCGGCAGCCTGAACCTGGGCAGCTGCGACCCGGCCCGCTTCACGCCCAGCCTGGGCACCGACTTCATCGAGCACATGGCGTCGATCATCGCCATCTGTCTGGAAAACGTCATCAGCAACGAGATGCTCAAGTACATCGGGCTGACCGATTCGCTGACCGGCGTCTACAACCGCCGCTATATCGACCGCCGCCTGCTGGAGGAGATCGCCCGCGCGCGGCGCCAGTCCTATCCGATCTCGTTCATGTACATCGACATCGACCACTTCAAGCGCGTCAACGACACGGTCGGCCACGGCGGCGGCGACGACGTGCTGCGCGAAGTGGCCAACCGCATCAAGAACGAACTGCGCACGTCCGATGCGCTGGCGCGTTTCGGCGGCGAGGAATTCGTCGTGCTGCTGATCGACGCCAACCTGGAAGCGGCCGCCTTTGTCGCCGAGCGCATCCGCGCCAGCGTGGCCGGCAGCATGATCGCGCTGTCGCAGGAGCTGCAGTTGTCGGTGACGGTATCGATCGGCGTGGCCTGCCTGGACGCCGGCGAAGCGGAAGGTGATCCGGCCGCGGTCGCCCGCGCCTGGGTGGCCGAGGCGGACACGCTGCTGTACGTGGCCAAGGAATCCGGCCGCAACCGCGTGGTCAGCCGCCGCGAAGAATAATCCGGGGTCAGATCCAAAAAATGGACACGAGCTCTACCGTAGCGGTCGCTACGGTAGAGCTCGTGTCCATTTTTTGGATCTGACCCCGTCTTTAACGCAGCAGACGTTGCTCGGCGCGGTGGACCGCGTCGGCGGCGCCGCGCAGCACCACCACGTCACCCGCTTCCAGCACGATCTCCGGACTGACATCGAGCCGGCCCTTGCCGCGGCGGATGCTGCTCACCTCGGCGCCGGCGCCGCTGACGTCGATCTCGCCCAGCGGCTTGCCGACGCCGGACGCGCTGCCGTTCAGGGTCACCGAATGCAGCCGCTCCAGATCGGCCTCCTCGCCGGCGTCGCTGGCGCCGTGGAAGTAGCCGCGCAGCGAGGCGTAGCGCTCCTCGCGCGCCGCCTGCACCCGGTGCACCACGCGCCGCAGCGGCACGCCCAGCATCACCAGCGCGTGCGAGGCCAGCATCAGGCTGCCTTCCATCAGTTCCGGCACCACTTCGGCCGCGCCGGCCGCCTTTAGCATGTCGAGGTCGGTATCGTCGTGCGAGCGCACGATCACCGGCAGCGTCGGCGCCAGTTCATGCACCAGGTGCAGCACCTTCAGCGCCGACGGCGTGCTGGCGTAGGTGATCACCACCGCGCTGGCACGGTAGATGCCGGCGGCCACCAGGCTTTCGCGCCGCGCCGCGTCGCCGTACGACACCTGCCGGCCCGCGCTCTGCGCTTCCTGCACCCGCTCCGGGTCCAGGTCCAGCGCGTGGTAGTCGATCTTCTCTTCGCTCAGCATGGTGGCCAGGTTCTGGCCGCTGCGGCCGAAGCCGCACACGATCACGTGCTTGTTGGTGGACATGGTGCGGCTGGCGATCTTGGTCAGCGCCAGCGACTGCATCATCCATTCGTTGGCCGACACCTTCATGACGATCTGGTCCGACTTGGAGATGATGAACGGCGCCACCAGCATCGACAGCACCATCGACGCCAGCACCACCTGGATGATGAACGGGTCCATCAGGTTGATGCCGCCCGCCAGGTTCAGCAGAACGAAGCCGAACTCGCCCGCCTGCGCCAGCGCCAGGCCGGTGCGCATCGACACGCCGTCCGAGGCGCCGAACAGCTTGGCCAGGCCGGCGATCAGCGCGAACTTCAGCAGCACCGGGCCGGCCAGCAGCACCAGCACCAGCCACCAGTTTTCCAGCACCAGGTGGACGTTGAGCAGCATGCCGATGGTGATGAAGAACAGCCCCAGCAGCACGTCGCGGAAGGGCTTGATGTCCTCTTCCACCTGGTGCTTGAATTCGGTTTCGGAAATCAGCATGCCGGCCACGAAGGCGCCCAGCGCGAGCGACAGGCCGGCGCGCTCGGTGATCCAGGCCGCGCCCAAGGTGATCAGCAGCAGGTTCAGCATGAACAGTTCCTGCGAGCGCCGCTTGACCACGATGGTGAACCAGGTGCGCACCAGCTTCTGGCCGAAGAACAGCAGCAGCGCCAGCACGATGACGGCCTTGACGCCGGCCCAGGCCAGCGTCTCGACCAGCGCGTCCGGCCGCTGGCCCAGCGAGGGGATCAAGATCAGCAGCGGCACCACGGCCAGATCCTGGAACAGCAGGATGCCGATGATCTTGCGGCCATGTTCGCTTTCCAGCTCCAGCCGCTCTGTCAGCATTTTTGACACGATGGCCGTCGACGACATGGCCAGCGCGCCGCCCAGCGCAAACGCGGCCTGCCAGCCGATATGGATGTCGGCCGGCAGCTGGGTGGCGAGGGCCCAGCCGAACACCATGGTCGCGACGATGGTCAGCCCCACCTGCGCCATGCCCAGCCCGAACACGATGCTGCGCATGGCCAGTAATTTGGGCAGGGAGAATTCCAGCCCGATGGAGAACATCAGGAACACCACGCCGAATTCGGCCAGCGAATGGGTCGCCTCGCTTGATTCGGCCAGGCCCAGCGCGTGCGGGCCGATCAGGATGCCGACAGCCAGGTAGCCGAGCATGGGCGGCAGGTGCAGCATGCGGAAAGCGACGACGCCCAGCACCGCGCTTCCCAGCAGGATCAGCGTTAATTCCAGCGGCGTAAACGTCATGTCAACATAGCCAGTAAAAAAATATAATTTCGTTGTTTGTGGGCCGATGCGGGGGTTATGTTGTGACTGGCAAGTTTTTTGCTTTCTCAATTCGGCTATACTTGGGCATGAGTGTAACCCATGAAAAAACAATGCTGAAAGCTTTTGACGCAAAAATGGCCGCCCACGCGCTGCGCCTGGCCCGCGATACGCTGCAAAACGAAGCGGAGGCGATCGCCGCCCTGAATGCCCGTCTGGAGACCGACGATAGTGTCGTTCAGGCAATTTCCCTGCTGCTGAACTGCAAGGGCCGCGTGGTCGTGTCAGGCATCGGCAAGTCCGGCCATATCGGCCGCAAGATCGCCGCCACGCTGGCCTCGACCGGCACGCCGGCGCTGTTCGTGCATCCGGCCGAAGCGGCCCACGGCGACCTCGGCATGGTCACCGCCGACGACGCCTTCATCGCCATTTCGTACTCCGGCGAAAGCGCCGAGCTGATGACCATCCTGCCGGTGGTCAAGCGCATGGGCAGCAAGGTCATCGCGATGACCGGCAAGCCGGGCTCCAGCCTGGCCGACATCGCCGACGTCCACCTGAACGTGGCCGTGGCCAAGGAAGCCTGCCCGATGAACCTGGCGCCGACCACGTCGACCACCGTCACCTTGGCGCTGGGCGACGCCATCGCCGTCGCGCTGCTGGACCTGCGCGGCTTCAAGGAAGAGGATTTCGCCCGCTCGCACCCGGGCGGCGCGCTGGGCCGCCGCCTGCTGACCCACGTGCGCGACGTCATGCGCAGCGGCGACGCCGTGCCAAAGGTGACCGCCGACGTCAAGCTGACCGACGCGCTGCTGGAAATCACGCAGAAGGGCATGGGCATGACCGCCATCGTCGACGCCGACGGCAAGCCGGTCGGCGTGTTCACCGACGGCGACCTGCGCCGCATGATCGAGAAGGTCCAGGACTTCAGCAAGGTCATCATCCGCGACGTGATGCACGCCAACCCGCGCTCGATCTCGCCGGAAAAGCTGGCCGTCGACGCGGTCGCCGTGATGGAGCAGTACCGCATCAACCAGATGCTGGTGACCGACGCCGACGGCAAGCTGGTCGGCGCGCTGCACATCCACGACCTGACCCGCGCCAAGGTGATCTGATGACTGAATTAACGTATGTCGAACGGGCCGCCCGCGTCAAGCTGATGATCTTCGACGTCGACGGCGTGCTGACCGACGGCAGCCTGCACTACGGCGCCGAGGGCGAGGCGCTGAAGACCTTCAACGTGCACGACGGCCTGGGCATCAAGCTGCTGCAGGAAGCCGGCGTGCAGACCGCCATCATCAGCGCGCGCACGTCGCCGCAGGTGATCAAGCGCGCCGCCGACCTCGGCATCGCCCACCTGCACCAGGGCGGCCACGACAAGCTGACGCCGTTCAACGCGCTGCTGGAAAAGACCGGCCTCACCGCCGAGCAGGTAGGCTTCATCGGCGACGACGTGGTCGACCTGCCGATCTTGACGCGCGTCGGCTTCGCCGTCGCCGTGCCGAACGGCCGCGCCGAAGTGCTCGAGCGCGCGCACCACACCACCGTCGCCGCCGGCGGCCGCGGCGCCGTGCGCGAAGTGTGCGAACTGCTGCTGCACGCGCAGGGCAGCTACGAGCGCGTGATGGCGCAGTTCCTGGTTTGACGGGGATCAGTCATGCGTAAAAGAACAGCCCACCGCTGGCAGCTGACCGTCATCATGGTCGTCGGCGTGTTTGTCGCCGTCGGCAGCTTCTGGCTGGTGCAGGTGGTCAATCAGGCCGGTCAGGAAGCACAGGCCGACCAGCACCGCAACGAGCCGGACTACATCATCGACCGCTTCAGCCTGGTACGCATGAACAAGGCGGGCCAGCCGGCCTACATCATTTCCGGCGACAAGCTGACCCACCGTCCGGTCGACGACGCTTCCGACATCGACAAGCCTTACGTGCACAGCCTGGCGGGCAACCAGCCGCCGATGAATATCCATGCCGATACCGCGCATGTCGACCAGGGCAATACGCGGGTCCAGCTCAATGGTAATGTGGACGTCGTGCGCCCGGCCACGCCGCAAGCGCAGGCGATGCGCATGACGACCCCGGCGCTGACCGTCTTCCCGGACGAGGAAAGAATGGAAACCACGGCGCCGGTCGCGCTGGAAATGGGCAACGCGACGGCCAACGGCGTCGGCATGAAGGCCAACAACGCCACCCGCCAGGTGCAACTGGGCGGGCGCGGGCAACTGACCATGCCGCCGCGCGGCCATTGAAAGAACCAATGATGAAGAATGGAATGATGATGAAAAAACTGATCCTGACGGCCGCGATGCTGCTGATGGCGGCTGGCGCGGCCCATGCGGAAAAAGCCGACGCCAACAAACCGACCAAGATCGATTACGACGATCTGCAGATCGACGACGTCAAGCAAATCAAGACGCTGATCGGCAACGTCGTGCTGACCCGCGGCACCTTGCTGATGAAATCGCCAAAGGCGGTCGTGACGACCGATCCGGAAGGCTATAACTTTGTCGTGCTGACCAGCACGCCTGGCACGCTGTCCACCTTCCGCCAGAAGCGCGACGGCGCTGGCGACCAGTGGATTGAGGGCGAAGCCGAACGCATCGAGTACAGCGATAAGACCGACCTGGTAAAGCTGTTCGCCAAGGCTAAGGTACGCCAGCTGGAGGGCGGTCGCCTGGCCAGTGAAGTCGACAGCGAATTCATTTCCTATGACAGCCGCACCGAACATTTCGATGTCAAGAACAACGTCTCTGGCGTCAGCAAACCGGGTGCAGGCCGCGGCACCATGGTGATCCAGCCGACGATCCGTCCGCCTGCCGCCTCGGCGCCCGCCGCCTCCGCCACCACGCCTACGCCGGGGAAATAAATGGAACCATCCTGCGGTAGCACCCTGATCGTCAAAGGCTTGCAAAAGACTTACGGCAAGCGCCAGGTCGTGCACGACGTTTCGCTGCAGGTCGAGTGCGGCGAAGTGGTCGGCCTGCTGGGCCCCAACGGCGCCGGCAAGACCACCTCGTTCTACATGATCGTCGGCCTGGTGCCGTCGGACGCCGGCACCATCGACATCAGCGGCACCGACATCTCCAGCCTGCCGATCCACCGCCGCGCGTCGCTGGGGCTGTCCTACCTGCCGCAGGAGGCGTCGGTGTTCCGCAAGCTGACCGTGGAAGAAAATATCCGCGCCGTCCTCGAAATCCAGAAAGTGGACGGCAAGCCTTTATCCAAGGCTGCAATTGATGAACGGCTCAATACCCTGCTGGCCGATTTGCAGATCGAAAAGCTGCGCGAAAACCAGGCGCTGTCGCTGTCGGGCGGCGAACGCCGCCGGGTCGAGATCGCGCGCGCGCTGGCCACCAATCCGCGCTTCGTGCTGCTCGACGAACCATTCGCCGGGGTCGACCCGATCGCCGTCATTGAGATCCAGCGCATCGTGCGCTTCCTCAAGGAACGCGGCATCGGCGTCCTCATTACCGATCACAATGTGCGCGAGACGCTGGGCATCTGCGACCGCGCGTATATCATCAACCAGGGCACGGTATTGGCTTCAGGCCGGCCAGACGACATCATCGCCAATGAGTCGGTGCGTCGCGTGTACCTGGGTGAACACTTCAGGATGTAGCCTTACCCCATGAAACAGTCATTGCAACTGCGCACGTCGCAGCACCTCGCGCTGACACCTCAGCTGCAGCAGTCGATCCGGCTGCTGCAGTTGTCCACGCTGGAGCTGCACCAGGAACTCGAACAGCTGCTGACCGATAACCCGCTGCTGGAGCGTCTCGACGACCCGCTGGACCGCTCGCTGCGGCTGCTGTCGGACGGCGCCATCAGCCAGCAGGCCCCGGTCGGCGACGCGCCGCCGGAAGGCCCGCCCAACGCGCAGGAAGCGCCGGCCGCCGACGCCGACAACTACGACGGCCCCGCCGCCGACACCGAAAGCACCAGCAGCGACGCCGACGTCGACTGGAGCGACGCCGGCCGCAGCAAGGCGCCCGACGACGAGGACGCGCGCCCGCAGCTCGAAGCCAACCACTGCACGCTGCGCGAGCACCTGATGGAACAGATGCGCGTGACGGTGCTGGAAATGCGCGACCGCGCGCTGGTCGAGCTGATCATCGACGCGCTCGACGAAAACGGCTACCTGGAGGAATCGCTGGAGGACATCCACGCCCGCCTGCCGGAGGAGCTGGAACTGGACATCGACGAACTGCAGACCGCCTTGTCGCTGCTGCAGAGCTTTGATCCGATGGGCGTGGGCGCGCGCAACGCGTCCGAGTGCCTGGCGCTGCAAATCAAGCGCTTGCCGGGCGTGCCGATGGTGACGCGGCGCATGGCGCTGGCCATCGTTGAAAACCATCTGACGTGGTTTGCCCAGCGCGATTTCAACAAGCTGAAAAAAGCGCTGCTGTGCGACGACGAGGATTTGCGCGAGGCGCAAACCGTGATCCGCCAGTGCAATCCGCATCCCGGGTCGGCGTTCGCGTCGGACGTGTCCGACTACGTGGTGCCGGACGTCATCGTCAAGAAATCGCGCACCGGCTGGCAGGTCAGCCTGAACAACGACGTCATGCCGCGCCTGCGCGTCAACGCCATGTACGCCAACCTGCTCAAGCAGGGAAAAGGCGAGGGCGCGATGGGCGCGCAGCTGCAGGAAGCCAAGTGGCTGATCAAGAATATGCGCCAGCGTTTCGACACCATCCTGCGCGTCGCCCAGGCGATAGTAGAAAGACAAAAGAACTTTTTCTCGCACGGCGCGGTTGCCATGCGCCCCCTTGTGCTTCGCGAAATTGCTGATACACTGGGTTTACACGAGAGTACTATTTCTCGGGTAACAACTCAAAAATACATGCTGACCCCGCACGGCATGTTTGAGTTGAAATATTTCTTTGGTAGCCATGTCGCCACCGAAGCGGGAGGGGAAGCAAGTTCGACGGCGATACGCGCACTCATCGTGCAATTGACAGGAGCAGAAGACCCGAAAAATCCTTTATCCGACAGTAAGATTGCGGACATGCTGGGAGAACAAGGCATGGTGATTGCGCGACGAACTGTTGCCAAATATCGCGAAGCGTTGAAAATCCCGCCAGTCAGTCTCCGCAAGTCTTTGTAGTTACTTGGTTCCTGCGCGCCCGGTAGTAATGGGCCACGCACTAACCGTAAGAAGCGACATCATCTTTAGGAGTGTGTATGAATCTCACCATCAGTGGACATCATCTCGAAGTGACCTCGGCCATCCGTGAATACGTGCAGAACAAGCTCGAACGCGTCACACGCCACTTTGATCAAGTGATTGATATTGCTGTCATTCTGACTGTAGATAACCTTAAAGAGAAAGAGAAACGCCAGAAGGCTGAAATCAACCTGCGCATGTCGGGTAAAACCGTCTACGTGGAAAGCCTGTCCCAGGACCTGTACGCCGCCATCGATACGCTGATCGACAAGCTGGATCGGCAGGTCATGAAATACAAAGCCAAGGTCCAAGAGCACGGCCACGATGCGATCAAGCATCTCCCGGATAGCTACGAACCCGCTGCCGCCGCCCTATAACAACGGCCCCGGCACCACTCGACTAAGGGCGCATCGGCGCCCTTTTTTGCGCCGGTACGGTTTACGGTAAACGATTATCTAGTATTTGGCAATACACTCCCGCGGCCGCTCAAAATTTATGGCGTTTACCTTGGAATAGTGATTTAATTGAAAAGTTAAACGTTTTCCTTGTCTGACCCATAAATATAAAGAGAGACTATCCAATGCAGAAATTAGCCATCCGTCCGATGAGCGCGGCCGTCGCCATCGCCATGCTCAGCCTGGCCAGCGCGCAAGCGGCCGCCCAGGAAACCGCCGCCGCCGACGGCGCCACCGTGGTGGTGACCGGCATCCGCAAATCCTATGCGGACGCGGTCAACATGAAGCGCGACACGCTGGAGATCACCGACAGCATTTCCTCCGACGGCCTGGGGCGTTTCCCCGACTTGAACGTGGGCGAGGCGATCCAGCGCATCCCCGGCGTGCAGATCAACCGCGAAGCCGGCTCGCGCAACGCCACCATCAACCTGCGCGGCCTGCCGGGCACGTTCGCGCTGACCACCATCAACGGCATGTCCTTCGCGCAGCCGGTGCTGAACGGCTCGACGCCGCTGGGCGCCTTCAACTCGGACATCTTCAGCGCCGTCACCGTGCTGAAAAGCCCGACCGCGGCCGAGCAGCCGGGCGGCCTGAGCGGCAACATCGACCTGCGCATCGCGTCCGCGCTGTCGCGCAAGGACGGCGGCGGCGTCACCATCGGCGACGAGTACGACGAGCTGGGCCGCCTGAGCACGCCCAACGCCACCGTGTCGTACAACAAGCACTTCAGCAAGGACCTGGCGGTGTTCGGCGTCTACGCGTACAAGAAGGAAAACTTCCGCCGCGACTCGACCCAGATCCAGGACTACGACACGCTGACGCCGGGCAACCTCGGCATCACGCAGGCGCAGTTCGACGCGCGGTATCCGAAGTCGCAATACCCGACCGGCATCCTGTTCCCCGGCCAGATCCGCCAGACCGTCACCGCCAACACCGGCGCCACCAACAGCGGCGCCGGCGGCATCGGCTGGCGCATGAACAGCGAGACCAAGCTCAACCTGACCGGCTACTTCAGCGACCGCAAGCTGGGCTCGTCGAACCAGTACCTGAACTATATCGATCCGACCGCCAATTCGCCGATCACCAACCTGGGCCCGATCTTCACCGTCGACACCAAGTCGCCGCTGGGCGTGACGGGCAAGCAGGCGATGATCAATTCCTACGACTACGCCAACGCCAGCGTCACCGACTCGCTGCGCTCGGCGCCGCAACGGCAGAAGACCCACGGCGTCACCGGCGAAGCCGATTGGGAGAACGACGACTGGCACCTGAACGGCGCCTTCCACACCTCGCGCGCGGAGAACCGCTCGGACCAGCTGGAAATCGACATCGTGCAATCGGCGCGCACGCTGCCGGCCACCAACGGCACCTACGGCCACTACTATTCGGGCGGCGACGACCTGGCCAACTCCATCCTGACCCTGTTCACGCCGACGACCAGCCACATCAACCCCGGCCCGTACGACCAGCGCCCGGGCACCTCGGTCACGCAGGCGCGCAACAACGGCAACGACCGCTTCGGCATCACCGGCACCAACGGCCGCGCGCTGACCTCGGTCGATTCGGTGCAGGGATCGGTGGAGCGCAGCTTCGAGCAGGGCTTCTTCAAGTCGGTCAAGGCCGGCCTGCGTTTCGAGAACAACGACTTCGTCTCCACCGGCACCCGCAACACCGCGCAGGGCATCAACTTCTCGGCCATCCAGTCGTCGCTGGCGATCGACAATCCCTACGTGCCGACCTTCGCCGACGGCTACATTCCCGGCTACACGAAGAACTGGGTGGCGGTGGATATTCCGTCGGTGCTGAAGGCGGTCACGCCGGTCACGCCGCTGCCGGGCCAGACGCTGACGCAATACGGCCTCGTCAACAACGATGCCGATCCCGGCTTCTCGTCGTATAACTTCTCGGTCAAGAACAAGATCTCGTCGGCCTATGTATCCAGCCTCTTCGGCACCAGCGTGTTCGGCGTGCCGCTCAAGGGCAACCTCGGCGGGCGCTACGAGGCCACGCGCGAAACGGTCGACTCGGTCGACACCAGCAACCTCACCGTGACCATTCCGGGCGGCACCAAGGTCGTCACCACCAAGACCCCGCGCGAGTTCGAGCAGACCTACCGCAACTTCCTGCCGTCGCTGGTGGCCAAGGCCGACCTGAGCGACAAGCTGGCGCTGCGCGGCGCCGCCTACCGCACCTTCGTGCGTCCGCAGCCGCGCGACATCACGCCGTCCACGGTGGTGACCGAGCCGGCGCAGGGCGTTTCCACGCCGACCTACAACGTCACGCTGGGCAGCGCGAGCCTGAAGCCGTACAAGGCCAACTCCTACGACCTGGCGCTGGAGTGGTACAACCGCCCGAACGGGCTGGTCGCGCTGACCGTGTTCCAGAAGGATGTGCAGGGCCTGGTGGGACCGGTGCGCGACATCGGTCGCCTGTGCCCGGCCGACGCCACCGCGCTCGGCCTCGGCCACCTGTCGGTGGTCGGCACCGACTGCCTGAGCGACATCATGATCAACGTCGGCACCGCGCAGGCGCCGTCGCTGCAGCGGGCCAAGGTGGTCATCTCGGGCCAGGCCAACCAGCAGGCGATCAAGGTCAACGGCGTCGAGTTCAACGTGCAGCAGAACCTGGACTTCCTGCCGGCGCCCTTCAACAACCTGGGCGGCGCCTTCAACTACGCCTACACCACCATCAAGGGCAGGAACGACGACGGTTCGCCGGCCACGCTGCCCGGCGTATCGCGCAACAACTACAACCTGATCGCCTACTACGAAACCAGGAGCTGGGGCGTGCGCACCGTGTACAACTATCGCGACGACTACGACCTGGCGGCCGGCGGCACCTTCAACGGCGCGGCCCGCTCGGTCAAGGCGCGCGGCCAGCTGGACATGTCGGCCAGCTACACCTTCGACGGCGGCTACAAGATTTCCTTCGACGCCTTCAATATGACCAATGCGGTGCGCGAGGAATACGAGGGGACGGTCATGAAGCCGCGCCGGCTGGACGTGGACGGCCGCACCTACCAAGTTAAACTGAGCACCACCTTCTGACGGGAGCAACATGAAACGCACTAAATTATTTACCTCGATACTGCTGGCGCTGGCCGCTTCCGCGGCGCTGGCGTGCGAAGCGCCGCCGCCGGCCCGCATCGACATCGACGCCAACAGCTACTACTCGGACGCGCACCATTCCGTCATCGATCCGGTGCTGCGGGCGCGCAACATCGCCAACACCAAGCCGATCGAGGATTTCCTGGCCGAGGTGGCGAAGGGCGCCACCGCCTACCAGCTCGACCCCAAGGCCAACGCGGCCGACGGCGCCTGCGCGCTGACCTGGCTGGCCAGCTGGGCCGAACAGAAGGCCATGCTGGGCAAGCTGTCCAGCGAGCAGGCCTACTACGTGCGCAAGTGGACGCTGGGCGGCATGGCGCTCAGCTATGCGCGCTTGAAGCCGGCCGCCGGCGCCGCGCAGCAGCAACTCATCGAAGGCTGGCTCAAGACGCTGGCCGACGCCACGATGGCGCACTCCGATGCGAAGAAGGGCGGCCGCAACAACCACTACTACTGGGAAGGCCTGGCGGTCACCGCGGTCGGCGGCGTGACGGGCGACCAGCGCTACCTGGGCTGGGGTCGCAAGGTGTTCGACCACGCGATGGGGCAGATGGCGGCCGACGGCTCGCTGCCGGCCGAGATGGAGCGCGCGGCCAAGGCGCTGCACTACCAGGTGTACGCCACCGTGCCGCTGGTGATGATCGCGTCGATCCTGGACCTGCATGATCCCAAGCTGGACCAGATCGTCAAGTTCACCGTTGCCGCGTCGGCAGATCCGTCGGGCATCGCCAAGGCCACCGGCTTCGAGCAGGAGCGCGTCGGCGTGCTCGACGTGACCACCATCTACGGCCGCCACGAAGGCAAGCCGCAGGAGGCGCCGGCAAAGAAGCAATGGCAGCCGCGCCTGGGCGGCGATCTCAATCTGCCCAATCCGCTCGAACATCTGGCGGCGCGGAAGTCGCAGTAGAATAGGGTTTTTCCTTCAGCCCTTTTTACTCATGAGCGAATACGTCCACACCAGCGTCGGCAACGGCACCGGCACCATCACGCTGGACCGGCCCAAGGCCCTGAACTCGCTGTCGCTGGCGATGGTGCGCGACATCACGCAGGCGCTGCTGGCATGGCGCGACGACAGCTCGGTGGCCGCCGTGGTCATCCGCAGCAGCAGCGAAAAGGCGTTCTGCGCCGGCGGCGACATCCGCTTCTTCTACGACGTCGGCCGTGGCTCGCCGCAGGGCGGCAGCGCGCTGCTGGAGGATTTCTTCAGCGAGGAATACGCGCTCAACCACCTGATTCATTTTTATCCCAAGCCCTACATCGCGCTGATGGACGGCGTGGTCATGGGCGGCGGCATGGGCGTCTCGCAGGGCGGCCCGGACTGCCGCGTGCGCATCGTCACCGAGCGCACCCGGATGGCGATGCCGGAAGTGAACATCGGCCTGTTCCCGGACGTGGGCGGCAGTTATTTCCTGCCGCGCGCGCCGGGCAAGCTGGGCTACTATCTCGGCCTGACCGGCGCGACGATAGGCGCCGCCGACGCGCTGTACGCCGGCCTGGCCGACCACTACGCGGCCGTGGCCGACATGGAGGTGCTGGAGGCGATCCTGGAGTCGACCGCGGGCGCGGAACTGCCGGAGGCGATCGCCGCCTTCGCCGCCCCCTACAGGCCGGCCGCGGGCAAGCTGGAAGCCGAGCGCGCCGCCATCGACCGCCACTTCGGCGCCGGCTCGGTGCCGGCCATCGTCGCCTCGCTCAAGACGGACGACAGCGCCTTCGCGCAGAAAACGCTGGAGATCATGGCCACCCGTTCGCCGCTGATGATGTGCGTCACGCACGAGCTGCTGAAGCGCGGCGCCGCTTCAAGCGTGGCCGACTGCCTGCGCATGGAACGCACGCTGGTGCGCCACAACTTCGAGGACGGCGAAGTGATCGAAGGCGTGCGCGCCCTCGTCATCGACAAGGACAACGCGCCGCAGTGGAAGCCGTCGTCGCTCGAAGAAGTAACCGAAGAGATGGTGCAGCGCTTCTTCCAGCCGGTGTGGCCGGATTACGCGCACCCGCTGCGCCACCTGGACTAGGCGCCGATGTCCGTCCAACTGGACCGTATCGACATCCAGATACTGAACCTGCTGCAGGACGACGCGACGATACCGCTGCGCCGTCTTGCCGAGCTGGTACACGCCTCCGCCGCCACCTGCCAGCGCCGCATCGCCCAGCTGCGCGCCAGCGGCGTCCTGGTCAAGGATGTGGCGCTGGTCGACCGCGTGCGGGTCGGCCGTCCGCTGACGGCGTTTGTCACGGTGCAGCTGGAGCAGCAAAACACCGCGCTGCTGAAGATGTTCGAGTCGCTGATGCGCGAAGAGTCCGACGTCATGGCCTGCTACGAAGTGGCCGGCGAATTCGACTTCATGCTGGTGGTCACGGCGGCGTCGATGGAATCGTTCCAGGCGTTCACGCGGCGCGTTTTCACGTCGAACAACAATGTCAGCAACTACAAGAGCTTGCTGGCCATGAACTGCGCCAAGTTCGAGACCAAGGTGCCGCTGTGAAAATTGAATAATTCGTGCACCGCAAGGGGCGAGAATGCGATTTTGTCTCACGGCCGCTCGGTAAGATGTGCCTTCCATCTACACAGGAATGCCATCATGATCGACCACGTTTCCATCGGCACGCGCGAGCTCGCGCGCGCGACCGCCTTTTACACCGCCTGCTTCAACCCGCTGGGCTACAGCTTGCAGCACCAGGACGCCACGCAAGTGATCTACGGCGCCGACGGCGCGTGGAGTTTCTGCCTGTATCCGTCCAGCGGCGACGGCGTGCTGGCCGGCGACCGCGCGCACCTGGCGGTGTCCGCACCGAGCCGGCAGGCCGCGCGGGAATTCTTCCATGCCGCCATGAGCCTGGGCGCGATGGCGCTGCGCGAGCCGGGCCTGCGGCCCGACATCAACGACCGGTATTTCGGCACCATGATCAAGGACCCCGACGGCCACACCATCGAAGTGGTGCACTGGAGCCGATGATATTTTTGCTGGTCCTGGTTTGTTACTGCTCGCGGTGGCGCAGCACCACGCGCTCCGTGGCGTGGAAGTAGGCGGCCAGTTTTTCCGCCATGTAGACCGAGCGGTGCTGGCCGCCGGTGCAGCCCAGCGCCACCGTCAGGTAGCTGCGGTTGTCGGTCTTGAAGGACGGCAGCCACTTTTCCACGAAGGCGCGGATGTCGCTCATCATTTCCAACGCGCTCGGCTGCGCGTCGAGGAACTCGATCACCGGCGCGTCGCGTCCCGTCAGCGGGCGCAGCGTCAGGTCGTAATAGGGATTCGGCAGCGCCCGCACGTCGAACACGAAATCCGCGTCCATCGG
This sequence comes from Duganella sp. Dugasp56, assembly GCF_047304105.1. Taxonomy (NCBI): domain Bacteria; kingdom Pseudomonadati; phylum Pseudomonadota; class Betaproteobacteria; order Burkholderiales; family Oxalobacteraceae; genus Duganella; species Duganella sp. Dugasp56. The sequence continues at coordinate 5,006 of NZ_JBGLYQ010000041.1, read as the reverse complement.
CACGCCCAGCTTGAAGGCGAACGATTCGAAGAACAGCGTCAACGGCGCGCGTTCCGCCGCCACCAGGTCCTTGACCCAGGTGCGCAGCTTGTTGGCGCTCAGTTCCGACGTGTCGATCACGTGACCCAGCTGTTCGATATGCGACAGCCGCTCGCGCTCTTCCAGGATGCATTCGATCAGCGTGCGGCGTGCGGCAGGGTTCTGTCCCGGCCGCAGTTCGTGCGACAGCGGATGGCTGCGCCGCGTTTCGGAAAACCGCGCCACCAGCGAGTGCGTGTTGGCGGTCAGGAACATGACCTTGACGTCGTGGCCTTCCTCGCGCAGCCGCTTGACGTCGGCCGGCAGCGAGGCCAGCGATTCGGCGCTGCGGGCGTCGACGGCCACGGCCAGCGCCTGCAGCCCTTCCTCGGCCAGCGTGGTCACCAGGTGGGACAGCAGCGCGGGCGGCAGGTTGTCGACGCAATAGTGTCCCGTGTCTTCCAGGACGTTGAGGGCGACGGATTTGCCGGAGCCCGAAATGCCGGTGATGAGTACGATGCGCATGCTCAGTCTCCGCTCATGGCTTGGCGTTGGTGGAGCGGGGAATTCGTGGAGCGCAGCTCCGCGCCTGCGGAACGGTTGCGCCATGCATGGCGCAACTCCTTAGCAACATTCAATCTTTGCTGCATCTCAATCTCCGCTCATTGCTTGGCGTTGCCGTTCCATGAATTCCTGCAGCGTGTCGATGCCGCGCAGCTGCAAAATGGTGTTGCGCACGGCGGCCTCCAGCAGCACCGCGATGTTGCGGCCGGCCGCCACCGGGATCACCACCTTGCGGATCGGCAGGCCCAGCACGTCCTCGGTCGGGAACTGGAACGGCAGGCGCTCCACTTCCTCGTCGGCCGCGCCGCGCCGCACCAGGTGCACGATCAGCTTCAGGCGCATCTTGCGGCGCACGGCGGTCTCGCCGAAGATGGCCTTGATGTCCAGCAGGCCCAGCCCGCGCACTTCCAGCAGGTTCTGCAGCAGGGCAGGGCAGCGTCCCTCGATCATGTTCGGCGCGATGCGCGAGAACTCCACCGCATCGTCGGCCACCAGGCCGTGCGAGCGCGAAATCAGCTCCAGGCCCAGCTCGCTCTTGCCGAGGCCGGAGTCGCCGGTGATCAGCACGCCCACGCCCAGCACGTCCATGAACACGCCGTGCATGATGATGCGTTGCGCCAGTTTCTTCGACAGGTAGACGCGCAGGAAGTCGATCACCTGTGCGGCCGGCAACGGCGTCGAGAACAGCGGGATGTTTTTTTCGTCGCAGATGGCGAGGATGTCGGGCGGCGTTTCCAGGCCCTGCGCGATGATCAGCGCCGGCGGGCCGCCGGCGATCAGCTCGCCGATGACGTGGGCGCGCGTCAGCGATTTTAAACGCTGGTAGTAATTGATTTCCTGGTGCCCGAAGACCTGGATGCGGCCCGGGTGGATGGTGTTCAGGTGGCCGACCTGGTCGGCGGCCGAAGCGACGTCGCCGGAGATCAGGCGTTCGCCGCCGGGGAAGCCGGCGAACCAGCCTAGCTGCAAACTTTCGCGATTGTCGTCGTAAAGCCTTTGTATCGTCAGCGGAGTTTGCAGCATGGGTGTCTTTAAGGAATAGGTTGGACTAGACCTTAGTTTAACCTATCTCACCCGGCTGCTTGCAGGCTGGGCATCCAGTTGATGATGCGCGAGTGTACCGACTTCGGTTCCGTGTCCGTGCTCAGCGCGGTGCGGAAGGCGTCGTCGGAGAACATTTCGGCGATTTCCGACAGGATCTCCAGGTGCTGCTGGGTGACGTGGTCGGGGATCAGCAGGAAGAACAGCAGGTTGACCGGCTTGCCGTCGGGCGACTCGAACGGAATCGGCTCGGCCAGGCGCACAAACGCCGCCAGCGGCGACTTCAGGCTCTTCATGCCCTTGATGCGGCCGTGCGGAACCGCCACCCCGTGGCCCAGCCCGGTCGAACCGAGGCGCTCGCGCGCGAACAGGTTGTCCGAGACGGTGGAGCGGGCGATGCCGCAGTTGTTTTCAAAAATCAGGCCGGCTTGCTCGAAAGCGCGCTTCTTGCTGGAAACTTCCAGGTCGAGCAAGACATTTTCAAGTGAGAGTATTTTGCTAAGGTTGTTCATAACACGACATAAAATGTTGCAACGCACAAAGGTGGCATGCGAGCAGAATTATAGGCTTGTTTCTGCGCCATGTAACATGAAATCGCTCGCGCCTGTCATTGCGTTTATGTCCGCCAGCCGACGCGCGGGCTGGACTTGAAATGCATCAAAGAAAGGAATCGCTATTTCTGAATAGAAATCTCGGAAAACGCCGGTTTTTTGCCAGGGTCTGGGGCAAATTTCCGATTTTTGCGCGTTTTCAGGCCGTTGTGGCCGTGTGACGCAACTCTGCACGCCATATGCACATCATACGCCTGATTTTTCCGGTTTGATCGAAGAAAAAGAGGGCTTTATTGACGTGCGCCACGAAGATTGGGCGGTTTCTGTGCGGTGCTGAAGTTGCTGCGCCATGGATTGATGTCGAGGCCGCCGCGGCGGGTGTAGCGGGCGTACACGGCCAGCTGCTGCGGCTGGCACTGGCGCAGGATGTCGGTGAAGATGCGCTCGACGCACTGCTCGTGGAATTCGTTGTGCTCGCGGAAGCCGATCAGGTATTTGAGCAGGCTTTCCTGGTCGATCTGCGGGCCGGCGTAGTGGATCTGCACGCTGGCCCAGTCCGGCTGGCCGGTGACCAGGCAGTTCGATTTGAGCAGGTGCGAGATCAGCTTTTCCTCGACCGGCTCTTCGTCGAGGGCGGCCTTGAGGAGGTCCGGCGTCGGGCTGTAGTGGTCGACTTCGATGTCGAGGCGGTCCAGCAGCAGGCCGTCCAGTTCGCCCATCTCCACCATGCCGAATTCTTCCGGCTGCGTGATTGAAATGTGCACCGTGGCGCCGAAGCCGTTCGACAAGTCCTGCTGCAGCAGCGTCTTCAGCGCGACCACGCTGTCGAGGCGGGTCTGGTTGAACGAGTTCAGGTACAGCTTGAAGGATTTCGATTCGATGATGTTGGGCGAATCGGCCGGCACGGTGATGCGGGCGATCGCCACCTGCGGCTTGCCGCGCTGGTTCAGCCACGAAATCTCGTAGGCGTTCCAGATGTCGACGCCGAAGAACGGCAGCGTGCCGGTCAGGCCCAGCTCGTCGCGCTTGCCCTGGCGCGCGATCGGGAACAGCAGTTCCGGCGCGTAATCGGTGCGGTAGGCGGAGGTTTTTCCCAGCGGGGACAGGTCGACGGAGTTGGTCATGGCGATCATGGTGTTTCGGTGAAGGACGGCATGGTAGCGCAAACCATGCCGTCGTGCTGCGTTTAGCCCAGGAACAGCTTGTACACGGGATTGGCGCTCTCGTCCCAGTAGCGGTAGCCGAGCGTGGTCAGGAACTGCGCGAACTGGCCCATTTCCTCGGACGGCACCTGCAGGCCGATCAGGATGCGGCCGACGTCGCCGCCCTGGCTGCGGTAGTGGCACAGCGAGATGTTCCAGTTCGGCGCCATCGAGTTCAGGAAACGCATCAGCGCGCCCGGACGCTCGGGGAACTCGAAGCGGTACAGCAGCTCGTCCTTGGCCAGCGTGCTCTTGCCGCCGACCAGGTGGCGGATGTGCGCCTTGGCCAGCTCGTCGTGCGTCAGGTCCAGCGTCCGGAACTCGTTCTGCTCGAAGGTGCGCGCCAGCGCGCCCGATTCGCCGCGGTCGGCGATCTGCACGCCGACAAACACGTGGGCCTCGTCCTTGTCGCTGATGCGGTAGTTGAACTCGGTCACGTTGCGCGGGCCGACCAGCGCGCAGAAGCGCTTGAAGCTGCCGCGCTGCTCCGGCAGCGTGACGGCGAACACCGCCTCGCGCGCCTCGCCCAGCTCGGCGCGCTCGGCGACGAAGCGCAGGCGGTCGAAGTTCATGTTGGCGCCGCTGCAGATGGTGATCAGCGTTTCGTTCCGGATCGGATCCTTGGTCAGCGCTGCGCGCTCCACGTAGGCCTTGGCGCCGGCCACGGCCAGCGCGCCGGACGGTTCCAGGATCGAGCGCGTATCGCTGAACACATCCTTGATCGCCGCGCTGATGGCGTCGGTGTCGACCAGGATGATGTCGTCCACGTACTGCTGCACCAGGCGGAAGGTTTCCTCGCCCGCCAGGCGCACAGCGGTGCCGTCGGCGAACAGGCCGACGTCGGACAAGGTGACGCGCTCGCCGGCCTTGACGCTGCGCGCCATGGCGTCCGAATCGAGGCTTTGCACGCCGATGATCTTGATGTCCGGGCGGATCTGCTTGACATACGCGGCGATGCCGGAAATCAGGCCGCCGCCGCCGATCGGCACGAAGATGGCGTGGATAGGGCCGGAATGCTGGCGCAGGATTTCCATGCCGATGGTGCCCTGGCCGGCGATGACGTCCGGGTCGTCGAACGGGTGGACGAAGGTCAGCTTCTGCTCCTGCTCCAGCATCAGCGCGTGGTTGTAGGCATCGGTATAGGATTCGCCGTGCAGCACGACTTCGACTTCGGCGCCGCCGCGCGCCTTGACCGCCTCCACCTTCACTTGCGGGGTGGTGGTCGGCATCACGATGACGGCGCGGCAACCCATGCGCGCAGCCGACAGCGCCACGCCCTGGGCGTGATTGCCGGCCGAGGCGCAGATCACGCCGCGCTTGCGCTGGGCTTCGCTCAGGTGGGCCATCTTGTTGTAGGCGCCACGAATCTTGAAGCTGAACACGCTCTGCATGTCCTCGCGCTTGAAATAAATTCGGTTCTCGAAACGCTGCGACAGCGTCGGCGCGAGTTCCAGCGGGGTTTCAGTAGCGACGTCGTAGACGCGCGCGGTCAAGGTTTTCTTCAGATAGTCGATAGTCATAGTCTGCAAACAAAGTGATTCCAGGGCTCAAACCCGGGGGGGGGGGGGGGGGGGGGGGGGGGGGGGGGGGGGGGGGGGGGGGGGGGGGGGGGGGGGGGGGGGGGGGGGGG
>NZ_JBGLYQ010000040.1:0-66874 GCF_047304105.1 Duganella sp. Dugasp56 | reverse complement strand
GGCGTCTCATTCCCGATCGACCAGATGATGACGCTGGCGCGGTTCTTGTCGCGCGTGACCAGGTCCGTCAGCTGCTGGTGGGCGTTGACGTAGACTTCCGGCTTCTCCCACGAGATGGTCCAGTACACCGGTACCTCGGCCCAGACCAGGATGCCCATCTCGTCGGCCAGCCTGATCATCTCCTCGCTGTGCGGATAATGCGCCAGGCGGACGTAGTTGCAGTTCATCTCCTTGGCCCACTGCAGCATCATGCGCATGTCGCCCTCGCCGCGCAGGCGGCCCGGTATCAAGGGGTTCTCGTCGTGCAGCGAGATCCCGCGCAGGAACACCGACTTGCCGTTCAACAGCAGGTCCTGGCCGCGCGTTTCGATGGTGCGGAAGCCGATACGGTCGTTCAGCTTGTCGGTGGCGCCGGCGATGGTGACGGTGTACAGCTTGGGATCTTCCGGCGACCAGTAGCGCATCTTGTTCTTCGCCAGCGGGATACTGACTGCGGCGCGGCCGTCGGCGCCGGTGTGCACGGTGGCCTTGACGCCCGCCTCGGGGATGGTGATCGTCACGTCCTGCGAACGCTGCGCGCCGCTCATCTGCACGAAGCCTTCGATGCGGCCCATGTCGCCCTTGGCCAGCTGGATCTGGTAGTCGGCGATGTAGGTGTCCGGCGCTTCGGCCAGCAGCACGTCGCGGGTGATGCCGCCGTAGTTCCACCAGTCGGTATTCAAAGTCGGGATGTCATCCTGGTGGCGGGTGTTGTCGGCCTTGACGATGACGGTGTTCTGGCCTTTCAGCAGCCGGCCCGTGACTTCGAACTGGAACGGCGTGAAGCCGCCCTTGTGGCTGCCCAGCTTGCGGCCGTTCAGGTAGACGTGCGCTTCATAGTTGACGGCGCCGAAGTAGAGAAAGTACTTCTTGCCTTCCTTGGGATCGGACTGGAACTGCTGGCGCATCCAGACCGTGCCTTCGTAGTTCTCCAGCTTGGCGTTCTGCGAATTCCAGTCGCCGGGAATGGCCAGCGTCGGCGAGCCGTCGAAGCTGTATTCCACCGATTCGCCTTTGTCCTTGGGCTTGCGGTCGTCGTAGAAACCGCCGGAACCGGTGGCGGATTGGTCGAACGGCTGGTGGCGGTAGTTGTAGTAGCCGGCCTCGTAGGGATCGATGATGTAGTTCCAGCGGCCGTCGAGCAGCAGGTGGCTACGGCCGTAGATGTTATGCAGCGTCGGCGGCTGCGTCGACTGCACTGCCGGGACCATGCCCGCGCGCGCGGCCGGTACCACCAACGCCTGGCCCGGCGCCTGGTCGTCCTGCGCCCATGCGGCGGCAAGCGCCGACAGGCATCCCGATACCAACAACAGCTTCAACATACTGCGCATCGTGTCTCCAATTTTTTATTAGCTACTGAATTTACCTTCGTATGCCGGCGGCGTGGCGTCGATATGCAACGTCAGGCGCAGCGGCAGCTTGCCCAGCACCGGTGCCAGATACTCGTTGGCGGCGGCCAGCACGGCGTCGCCGACCGCCGTCACCAGTTCATTGCTGCGGCCGGGCGTGATACGCATGTTCATGTAGACGAACGTGCGTCCCTGCTCGCCGTCGGCCACCGCGTATTGCGCCGCCGGATAAGCCAGCACCCGGGTGCCGTACAGCGGGAACACCAGTGCGCCATTGGCATCCTTCAGCGTGACCAGCGTATGCGACAGCGTCTTGCACAGAGCGCCGATGTCGGCGTGCTGGTCCACGTTGGCGGTGTATTCGATTTTCAGGTGCGGCATGATGTCCTTACTGGTACTTGATGGTCCACTTGATCGTCAACGGTTCCTTCATCGTCAGCTTGCCGGTGCTGCAGGTGACGAGCGACTTCATGGCACCGTACGGTGCCATGAAATCCTTGGATCCATTGGTCGGCGCCACTTCGCACTTCTGCAGGCCGGCGACGCTGTACTCGCCGACGTCGCCCTTGGCGAAAGTGACTGTGCCGCCCTTGATGGTCGGCTGCTCCGAGAACGAAGCGAATTCCAGCACCACCTTGTCTACTTCCTGCGTTCCCACCGGCGTGTAGACGTCGTTGCGGGTCAGTTGGCCGTGCTCCAGCGTGTAAGTGCTCTGCAGCTTGATGCGGTTGTCCTTGACCGGCCCCTTCTTGCCTAGGCGGTCCAGCTCATCCTGGCGATAGCTGACAGTGTAACGCTGACCGTCCTGGCGGGTCTTGATGTCCTTGATCCAGGCCGCGCCGATCAGCTGCGCGCCGTCGGCCATGGTGAACTTCGGCAGCAGCTGCGCATGCGTGCCGCCGCTGTCGGCCACGCCGGAGACGATGCCCGGCGCGAACGGCAGCGGATAGTAAGGGCTGTTGTCATGCTGGCTGCTGCCGCCGTTGATGATGTTCAGGCTGACGATGTGCTTGCCATCGCGGAAAATCGTCAGCGCGCGGTCGTATTCGCCCTGCGCAAACGTGGTGGTGCTGAACTGCGGACGGTTCTTGTCCAGCCACGCCTGCAGGTCGGCCTTCGGCGCCACGTCCTTCATGCCGGCCTTGTTCCAGGTGTCGTTGGTGTAGATCAGCTGGTGCAGCAGCGAGAAGTTCTCGCCAAGGATGCGGTGCTTGCCGCGATAGGCGTCGGTGCGGCGCCCCTTGCCCCACATGTCCAGCGAATTCATGCCCGGGTCGTACCAGAAGTCCATGTAGCGGGCGGCCACGCGCGACGAGAAGGCATACGCATACTGCTTCTCTTCCGGCGTCAGCACGTCGAGGAAGGCCGACACGGACAGTATCTCGACCAGCGCCGTTTCGCCGTAAGGCCCGAGGCTGCGGCCGAAGCTGAAGCCGTCGCCGGCGGTGTTGCCGACGTTGAGGGCGATGTCGGCCGCCTTGCGCAGCAGGCCTTTCAGTTCCGGCGTCGGCTCAAGGCCGGTTTCCAGGAAGCGCTCGCAGATCTCGGCGATCAGCAGGATGCTGTAGCGGTCGAAACGGCCCTCGCCGTCGGTTTCATCGGAGAAGCCGAACTTGCCCGAGTATTTCTTGTAGTGGGTGAGCATCCTGTCGAGCAGGATCTTGGCGCCGCTGTCGTCCTCCCAGCCCATCAGCATGCGCAGTCGCGCGATGCTGAACGCCACGCCGTAGTAGTTGGTCGGCAGGTTGATCAGCTCATACTGCGGCACCGTGACGAAGGTGCGCCAGTCCAGCTGCTTGCGCAGTTTCTCCAGCGTGGCCGGGCTGACGGCCTGCTCCAGCAGGCCCGCCTCCTTCAGCTTGACCAGCGTGCCGATGTAGTAGTAGATGCCCCAGGTGTGGTTGTCCATGCCGACCGTCATGTCGGCGATGTCGCGGTAGTCGCGCAGGCGCTGCGGCAGCGACGGGTCGTCCTTGGCGCTGTTGAGCAGCACGTGGCCCAGGCCCGCCGCGACTTTACCCGGCAGGAATTTGTCGCCCGACTTGAACGGCGCATAGCCGTCGATGATGACGGCCTCCTTTTCCGCGACCAGCTTCTTGAAGAAGTAGTCCAGCTGCTTGTAGGCGTTGTCCTGAACGATGCGGTTCATCGGCGCGGCCGCCAGCGGCGGCACGTAGCTGGCCGGCGATGTCACTGCGGATACCGCGGCGGTCTGCGCGACGGCGGCGCCGGTGGCGGTGGCGGTGAGGATGGCAAGCGCAATCGCGCTCAGGCGGAATCGGGTGGAAGTCATGGGGTGGGCGTCTCAGATTGGTAATTTTATGGAAAACGTTTAACTGATGTTATTTGATTTTGCCGGACAGGTAAAGCCTTGCGCGAAAAAAAACCGGTTCAGCCGTTGCGGTTCTGCGTGGAGCCGCGCAGTATCAGCTGCGGTTCGATCAGGCTGAAGCCGGCCGGCTCGCCGCGGATCCGCGCGATCAACTGCTCCATCGCCGCCGCGCCCAGGCGCTCGCTTTGCAGGTCGACGGTGGTCAGCGGCGGCGATGTGTAGTTACCGAAGCGGATATTGTCGAAGCCAGCCACCGAAATGTCGACCGGCAGGCGGAAGCCCAGCGTCTGCACGGCCTTCATGAAGCCGAGCGCCATCAAGTCGTTGTAGCAGATCAGCGCATCAGGGTGCCCCGAGCCCAGCATGATCGAGGAGCACATGCGCTCTCCCTCCTCCGACGACGGCGCGGCGCCGTCGTACACGGTCAGCTGCAGCCCTTGCGCGGCAAGGCATTCGCGGATGCCGGCCAGCCGCTCCTCGTCGCGGCGCGATTTCGAGAAGCCCAGGTAGGCCACCTTCTTGTGGCCCAGCGCGATCAGGTGGCGCGTCAGCATGCAGGCGCCGCGATGGTCGTCGCCAGCCACCCACGGCAGGTCGCGCGTGGCCAGCCGGCCGAAGAACACCAGCGGCTTTTCCAGCGCGACGATCCAGTCCATCTCCGCCTCGGGGATGCGCGAAATGACGATCATGCCGTCCACGCGGCGGCTCAGCGCCTCCAGCAAGGGACGCTCGCGGTCCGGGTTTTCCTCGGTGTCGACCAGCAGCAGCGTGTAGCCGTGCGCCTGCGCCACCCGGTTGGCCCCCTTGACCACGCCGGTGAAGTGGGGGTTGCCCACGTCCAGCACCGACAGGCCGATGCTCATGGTGCGGCCGGTGATCATCGAGCGCGCCAGCGGATTCGAACGGTATCCCAGATCGGCGATCACCTGCGTCATCGTCGCCTCGACCGCCGGCGAAAACCGCTGCGCGCCGTTGACGAATTTGGACACGGTAGCCGTAGAGACGCCTGCGGCGGCTGCAACATCGCGGATCGTGGGGATAGGTTTTTTCATGAAGCGATTGACCTTGAAAATATTTTCGTTATACTGCTGATTAAACGTTTAACCAAGCCTAACTCCTCAACCATATAAAAGCAAGCCATGACTTCTAGTGTAAAACCATTCAAACGCATACTCCTGACCGGCGCCGGCGGCGGCCTGGGCACCGTCCTGCGCGAGCGCGCCAAGGCATGGGCCGATGTCGTCCGCCTGAACGACGTCAAGGATCTCGGCCCGGCGGCCGAGGGCGAGGAAATCGTCATCGGCGACCTGGGCGACCGCGACGCCGTCCTGAAAATGATGGAAGGGGTGGACGCGGTACTGCATTTCGGCGGCATTTCGGTCGAAGACAAGTTCGAGCCTATCATGAACGCCAACATCCTCGGCCTGCACCACCTGTACGAGGCGGTGCACAAATGCGGCGTCAAGCGCGTGATCTACGCCAGCTCCAGCCACGTGGTCGGCTTCTACGAAACCACGCAGCTGGTCGACGCCAGCATGCCGCTGCGCCCGGACGGCTTTTACGGCGTGTCGAAGGCCTTCGGCGAGGCGCTGTCGCGTTACTACTACGACCGCTTCGGCACCGAGACCGTCTGCCTGCGCATCGGTTCCTCGTTCCCCGAGCCTAAAAACTCGCGCATGATGGTGACCTACCTGGCCTACGACGACCTGGTGGAACTGATCCGCTGCTCGCTGTTCACGCCGCGCGTCGGCCACACGATCACCTTCGGCACCTCGGACAATCCGACCAAGTGGTGGGACAACAAGCACGCTTCGCACCTGGGTTACGCGCCGAAGCACAGCTCCAGCGAATTCGCCGCCAGCTTCCCGAACAACGCCGACTATCCGGCCAAGGACGACGCGCCGACCGTCTACCAGGGCGGCCCGTTCGTCACCGCGGGACCGATGTACAAATAACGCCGCACCCTCAAAAAAATATAAACGAGACGCCCACATGAAACCAACCTATCTGCACGCCGCCGTGCTGGCCGCCTTCACGGCGGCCGCACTGCCCGCAATGCCATCATTTGCCGCCGAAGCGCCAACCACCGAAGCGGCCGCGCCGTCGGCCGCCATCAATCCGAAGGCGGTGCTGAACGCGATGGAGCGCGTGGCCGACTGGCAGCTGGCCAACCCCAGCAAGCACCGCATCGACGACTGGACGCAGGCGGTGGGCGATACCGGTTTCATGGCCCTGGTGGGCATCTCGGGCGACCGCAAATACCGCGACGCCATGATCGCCGTCGGCGAAAAGAACGAATGGAAGCTCGGTCCCAACCACTACCACGCGGACGACCACATCATCGGCCAGACCTACGCCGAACTGTATCTGCAGATGCGCGACCGGAAGATGATCGCGCCGATGCGCGCCAGCTTCGACGACATCCTGGCCAACCGCCGCAGCGGCACGCTGGAGTTCACCGTCAAGGGCAACCAGGAACGCTGGTCGTGGTGCGACGCGCTGTTCATGGGCCCTCCGACCTGGCTGCGCCTGTGGGCCGTCACCGGCGACCAGCGCTACCTGGACTTCGCCGTCAGCGAATGGTGGGTCACCTCGGACTACCTGTACGACAAGGAAGAGCACCTGTACTTCCGCGACTCGAACTACTTCGACAAGCGCGAGGCCAACGGCAAGAAGGTCTACTGGGGACGCGGCAACGGCTGGGTGATGGGAGGCCTGGTGCGCATGCTGCAGTACCTGCCGGTCAACCATCCGGACCGTCCGCGCTTCGTCCAGCAGTACCAGGATATGTCGGCACGGCTGCTGAAGCTGCAGCAGGCCGATGGTCTGTGGCGCGCCAGCCTGCTCGATCCGGACAGCTACCCGATGAAGGAATCTAGCGGCTCGGCGCTGTATGCCTACGCCTTCGCCTGGGGCGTCAACCAGGGCCTGCTGGACGCCAAGGCCTACAAGCCGGCGGTGCAGAAAGCCTGGACCGCGCTGGTGGCCAACGTGCAGGCCGACGGCAAGCTGACCCACGTGCAGCCTATCGGCTTGGCGCCGAAGGTCTTCGACGACAGCGCCACCGAAGTCTATGGCGTCGGCGGCTTCCTGCTGGCCGGCAGCGAGGTGTATCGCATGGCGGTGCTGGACAAGGCCAAGCCGCAGACGGTCACCGTGACCAACGGCACCGACGGTCTGCGCGGCGACGAGCTGGTGGAAGTGGCGCTGGGATCGGGTCTCAAAGCCCCCGTGGTGATGGACGCCTCCACCTCCGCCATCCTCAATTCGCAAGTGATCGGCAAGCAGCTGCTGTTCTCGGTCAACCTGCCCGCCGGCGACACGCACCGCTACCTGGTGCTGCCGGCCGAGCGCCTTGCCGCCGTGCCGCCGGCCGACGTCAAGACGCACGCCCGCTTCGTGCCGGAGCGCCTCGACGATTTCGCCTGGGAGAGCGACCGCATCGTCCACCGCGTCTACGGCCCGTCCATCATCAACGATCCGAAGGAACACCTGATCAGCAGCGGCGTCGACGTCTGGGTCAAGAAGGTGCGCTACCCGGTGGTGGATAAATGGTACAAGAACGGCGAGTATCACAAGGACCACGGCGAAGGCCTGGACTACTACCACGTGGGCCAGAACCGCGGCTGCGGCGGCACCACCGTCTATACCGACAATGCGCTGCACAACTCGTCCAACTACCAGAGCTGGAAGGTGCTGGCGGACGGCCCGCTGCGCTCCGTGTTCGAACTCAGTTTCGGCAAGTGGGACGCGGGCAGCGGCCGCATGGTGTCGGAAGTGAAGCGCTACTCGATCGACGCCGGCTCCAACATGACCCGCGTGGAAAGCAAGTACACCGCCACCGGCAAGGGCCCGCTGACGGTCGGCGTCGGCATCGTCCAGCGCGACCAGCCGGGCGAATACGTCACCGACGCAGCCGGCGGCTGGGCCAGTTACTGGGAGCCGCAGCACGGCGAAGACGGCACCACCGGCTGCGGCGTGATCCTGCCGGCCGGCGCCAGCGGCTTCGCCGTCGCCGACAAGCAGCAGCTGACGCTCGGTACCGCGCAGCCGGGCAAGCCCTTCGTCTATTACTTCGGCGCCGGCTGGAGCAAGAGCGGCGACTTCGCCGACGGCGCCGCCTGGCAAGCCTATGTCCGCAACTACGCGCAGAAGCTGAAGGCGCCGTTGAAGGTCAGCTTGAAATAGTTCTGCATCACCGCCGGCGGTCCGCGCGCCCGCCGGCGTATTTTTTAAGCCTGAATGGTAGCGCTTCCACAAAGCAGTTTAATAGTACTTAATAATATTTCTGGAGACATCATGCAATCATCCTTACCGACGCTGCGACCCATCACGGCCGCAGTGGCACTCGCCCTGCTGGCAGCAGCCCACACCGCTTCCGCCCAGCAGGCCACGCCCGTCGACAGCGGCAAGCTCGAATCCGTCGTCGTCACCGCCAACAAGCGCGCACAAAACCTGCAGGACGTGCCGGCCTCGATCACCGTGCTGGGCGACGCCGTGCTGCAGCGCTCCAACGTGCGCGACCTGGAAGACATCCCGTCGCTGTCGCCGGCGCTGACGCTGTCCTACGGCACGCAGCCGGGCAACTTCAGCATCAATATGCGCGGCATCGGCACCTTCTCGCTGGGCATCGGCGTCGAGGCCGACGTGTCGGTCATCGTCGACGATATCCCGCTCGGCATGCAGGCCGGCGCGTTCAAGGACCTGGCCGACGTCTACCGCATCGAAGTGCTGAAGGGCCCGCAATCGACCTTGTTCGGCAAGAGCTCGATCGCCGGCGCGCTGAACATCACCACCAAGCCGATCGGCGGCCCGATCAAGACCAACGTCAGCACCTACATCACCGACGACCATGAATGGCGCGGCGGCTTCAGCGTCAGCGGCTCCGTGTCCGACAACCTGCGCATGCGCCTGGCGGCCAGCAAGACCAGCTACCAGGGCACCCTGAACGACCTGACCACCGGCGGCCACCTGAACGGCAGCAAGGGCGACAACCTCAGCGGCAAGCTGGAGTGGACGCCGATCGACCAATTGACCGTCACGCTGACTCCGCACTACAACCGCACCGAGAAGTTCTGCTGCTCGAGCGCCTACAGCTACATGTCGCCGGGAGGCATCTACCGCAACGCGCCGCAGCTGCCGGTCTCGCTGGTGCTGGCCGGCATCAACATCGGCCCGGGCAACCGCGACGTGCGCAACGACTACCCGACCGGCGGCAAGTTCCATGACGTGGGCACAGGCGTCAAGCTGGACTGGGCCTTCGATCCGAACGGTCCGCTGGCCGGCCACACGCTGAGCTCGATCTCGTCCTACAGCCGCTACCATATGGACGACTACCAGGACAACGACAACACCGACGTCGACATCCTGCCCTTCCTGCTGCTGCCGAACGGCAAGCCGACCGGCATGCACGGCGGCCTGTTCCAGTACGGCTCGTTCGACGTCCATTCGACCACCCAGGAATTGCGCCTGACCTCGCCGGACAAGGGCGCGGTGCGCTACGTGGCCGGCCTGTGGTACGGCAAGAACTGGCTCAACCGCGAGCTGACCAAGGCGCCGCTGATCCAGGCCTACGGTACCTCGTACGGCGCCGACGCGTGGAACATCAGCAAGGCCATCTACGGCCAGGGTTCGTGGGATTTCGTGCCGAACACCAGCCTGATCCTGGGCGGCCGCTACAACGACGAAGACACCGGCTATAACTTCCGCCGCTACACGGTGCCGCCGCAATCGTTCGCGCAGACCGAGTTCTATCACAAGGAAGACAACGACAAGAGCTTCACCGGCAAGCTGGGCCTGGAGCACCGCATCAACAAGGACAGCATGGTCTACGGCATGGCCTCGACCGGCCACAAGGGCGTGGCCTATGACCTGACGTCGGGCTTCACCGCCGCCACCGCCAAGCTGCCGGCCGTCAAGCCGGAAACCGCGCGCAGCTACGAGATCGGCCTGAAGCAAAGCCTGCTGGACAACCGCGCGATGTTCAGCGCGGCGCTGTTCCGCACCAACTTCAAGAACTTCCAGCAATCGTCGAGCTTCTTCGACGCCGACGGCACCTACCGCACCGGCTTGAACAGCATCGGCGGCCTGCGCACCCAGGGCGTGGAAGTCGAGGGCAGCATCCGCGTGACCCGCGAGCTGCAGCTGAACGGCAGTTTCGCCTACACCGAGGCGACCGTGCAATCGTTCGAGAACGGCCCTTGCTACAACGTGCTGAACGCCACCGGCACCGGCACCGTGCCGGGACCGGGCTGCGCCAACAGCCCGAAGTACAACAACACCAATGTGCAGAATCTGGCCGGCAAGACGCTGCCGAACGCGCCCAAGATCAAGGTCAACCTGGGCGGCCAGTATGACGTGGTGCTGCCGTCGCAGAGCTTCAACGGCTTCGTCGCGGCCACCACGCGCTACCAGAGCCGCACGCAGTTCTCGCTGAGCCAGGATCCGATGACGGTCCAGGGGGCCTACAGCATCACCAACCTGAGCGTCGGCGTGAAGGACAAGCAGGACCGCTACAAGTTCACCTTCCTGGTCAACAACCTGTTCGACAAGCGCTACGCGGCAGGCCTGAACAACGGCTATGCCAACAGCAACTGGAGCAGCAAGGCGCCCAACACGCCGCTGGTGGTCAATACCACCGAGTGGCTGCCGCCGCGCGACTTCCAGCGCTACTTCGGCGCCCGCCTGGACATGACGTTCTAAGAGTTTAGTAGCACAGGCATCACCTCGCATCTCCCTCTTACCGGCTTGCGGCCGCACAGCAGCCACCGGTTTTTCGCCCCCTGTCCGCCTCCCCTATGCGCGGCCAGGGGGCTTTTTTTTATTTTTCCGGCGTCACCTGCAGGCGCTTGATCGCGCGGTTCTTGCCGTAGGTGGCGGTGACCAGCAGCGCGCTGCCGCAGCGGGCGCGGTAGACATAGGTGCGCTCCTCGCCGTCGACGCTGCGCTTCAGCAGTTCCAGCGGCGGCGCGGCCGGGCAGGCGCGCACCAGCGCGGCGCCGTCGGCCTCCGGACCGGCGGCTTGCTTCGCGATAGCCGCGGCCACCTCCCTGGTCACCTCCGGTTCCACGTCCTCGATGGGCTTGGGCGCTTGCGCCATGGCGCAGCCAGAGGCCAACGCAACCACTGGAAGGAGGGAAATCAATCGGTACATACACGCCTTTCGTGAGATTTTTACGCCCCATCTTAGCGCCGCGCGCGGGCGGCCGCCATGTCTCATTTTTAACAGAACGCCGCAAAATGTCTAAAAAGGCCTGATTTTACAAATGGCAAAAAGGCATGGCTATACTCGTCGGGCACCAGTCGCTCAGCACCAGCCGGACATCGGCTCGCATACCGAATAAACCAATATTGATAGGAGTCCCTGCAGCATGCGCCAATTCGCCCGCCCATTACTTGCATCCCTGATCGTCCTGGCTTACGCGGGCACCGCGCACGCCGGCAGCTACTCGGTCGACAACCTCACCCTGTTCTCGGCCACCGCCGCCACCTCGCCCGACGACGTGCTGCGCCAGAACGCCGAGCGCTTCGGCCTGCCAGCCTCGCTGAACAACCTGACCTTGGTCAAGGTGCAGGAATCCATCACCGGCAAGCACTACCACTATCAGCAGATGCTGCGCGGCCTGCCGGTCGACCGCGCCGAGATCATCGTCTCCATCGGCAAGAACGGCCAGCTGCAAAAGATTTTCAATGAAACCCGCTACATCTCCGACAAGGTCGACGCCAACGCCGTCAACCAGCTGTACAACAAGTCGCAGATCAGCGAAGAGCAGGCACTGGACCTGGGCTGGAACAACATGAAGGTGCAGCATCCGCTGGTGGCCGCGCCGGGCACCGAGCTGGTGTGGGTACCGACCAAGGATGGCGTGCAACTGGCGCGCAAGGTGACCATCGAGGCGCAGATGCCGACCGGCGGCTTCGTCCAGTACCTGAACGCGCATGACGGCACCGTCATCGATTCCTACACCACCTCGCTGCCGCGCAAGGGCGAGCGCTCGCTGGCCGCGCGCGCCAACGTCGGCGGCCCTGTGCTCGACCGCAGCGCCGCCACCCGCTCCGTGAGCCGCCAGGGCGGGCACACCGCGGCGGCCGCGCAAACCGTGGCCTCCGGCATCAACGGTTCCGGCTATGCCTTCGATCCGGATCCGCGCACGGTGCTGAACACCGACGCGCTGACCGACACTTCGGCCGCTTCCGCCTTCGACGCCGCCTACTCGACCAAGACGCTGCGCGACCTGACGGTGACCTCCGGCGTCTACAAGCTGAGCGGCCCGTTCGTCAACATCAAGAACATCGAAGCGCCGGCCACCGCGCCGAGCACCACCACCAACGGCGTATGGACGGCCAAGCGCGGCAACAACGCGTTTGACGACACCAACGTCTACTTCCACCTGGACCAGAGCCAGCGCTACATCCAGTCGCTCGGCTTCACCGGCACCAAGTCCATCATCAACCGTCCGCTGGACGTCGACACCGACGGCGTCAACGGCGACGACAACTCGCACTACAGCGGCGGCGCGGCCGGCTCGGACTACCTGGCCTTCGGCCACGGCTGCGTGAACGACAGCGAAGACGCCGACGTGATCCTGCACGAATACGGCCACGGCATCCAGGCCAACATCGACTCCAGCTGGACCGGCGGCGACACCGGCGCCATGGGCGAAGGCTTCGGCGACTACTGGGCCGCGTCGTACTCCTACAGCACCCCCAACGGCAAGATCTACCATCCGGAATGGGCATTCAGCTGGGACGGCCACGGCGCCTGCTGGGCCGGCCGCATGCTGAACCGCACCGACGCCAAGTACAACGCCAGCAAGACCTACGCCGCGCACCAGTCGGTGACCGAAGGCGGCGTGACGTTCCAGTCGGACGAATTGTGGTCGGCGCCGCTGTACCAGGCCATGGTGGCGCTGATCGCCGCCGGCAAGCCGCGCTCGAACATCGACCAGATCATCCTGGAAGCGCACTTCGGCCTGGGCAGCAACGTCAAGATGCCGGCCATGGCCACCGCCATCGTCAACGCGGCCAAGACGCTGTTCCCTTCGGACCTGAGCTACGCCAACACCTTCCAGGCCAAGTTTGAAGCGCAGAACATCCTGTCGTCGGTACCCGGCGGCCCGACCATCGCCGAAGTGGAAAGCAATAACACCACCGCCACCGCGCAAGCGCTGACCACGGCCGGCACCACGGTCAACGGCACGCTCAGCGCCTCGACCGATGTGGACTACTACAAGGTCGTGCTGCCGGCCGGTAAAACACTGACCGTGACCATGACCCCGAACGCCAGCTCGGACTACGACCTGGAGCTGTACAACAGCAGCGGCACCAAGGTGGCGTCCAGCGTCAAGGGCGCGGGCCAGGCCGACAGCGTCAGCTACGGCACGGCAGGCACGCTGTACGCCAAGGTGATCTACTACAGCGGCGGCACCGGCGCCACCAACGGCAAGTACACGCTGCTGGCCAACTGGTAAGCGCCGGCATCCCCTGCAACAAATAGCTCCTCACAACGCCCCTTCCCGGGGCGTTTTTTTTGCCTCGGCGCATAAAACCGCATTACGCTTGAGTCAGATTCAGAATCGGACGCCGCGAACATGGTAAGCTTCGACCCCGGCGCCCCTGCGGCAGCATCACTCCCGTCAACTTCCACGCGTAAATACTTAATTCATGGATATCGTTCTCGCACTCAAAGCCCTGATCATGGGCCTGGTAGAAGGCTTCACGGAATTTCTGCCGATTTCCTCCACCGGCCACCTGATCCTGGCGGAGCACCTGCTGGGCTTCCACGGCATGGAAGAAAAGATGAAAGTGTTCGAGATCGTCATCCAGGCCGGCGCCATTTTCGCCGTCTGCTGGGAATACCGCGCCCGCATCGCCGCCGTGCTGACCGGCCTGGGCGACCCGAAACAGCAGCGCTTCGCGCTCAACGTGCTGATCGCCTTCCTGCCGGCCGCCGTGCTGGGCGTGCTGTTCAACAAGGCCATCAAGGCCGTGCTGTTCGCGCCGGTGCCGGTGGCGCTGGCCTTCATCGTCGGCGGCTTCGTCATCCTGTGGGTGGAAAAGCGCGAAAAGGCCAATCCGGCCATGGCCCGCATCAATTCGGTCGACGACATCACGCCGATGGACGCCATCAAGATCGGCATCGCCCAGGCGTTCGCGCTGATCCCGGGCACCAGCCGCTCCGGCGCCACCATCATGGGCAGCATGATCTTCGGCCTGTCGCGCAAGGTGGCCACCGAGTTCTCGTTCTTCCTGGCGATTCCGACGCTGCTGGGCGCCACCGTGTATTCGCTGTACAAGGAACGCGCGCTGCTGTCGGCCTCCGACCTGCCGCTGTTCTCGATCGGCACCGTGGCCGCGTTCATCTCGGCCTTCCTGTGCGTGCGCTGGCTGCTGCGCTATATCAGCTCGCACACCTTCACCGCGTTTGCCTGGTACCGCATCGCCTTCGGCCTGATGGTACTGGTCACCGGCTACACCGGCGTCATCGTCTGGGCCGACTAACACCTTTGCAGTAGAAGCGAGTAGTAGAAATGAGTCATCAGGAAAATAACGAGCGCGCCCTTCACCTGCTGCAGACCGTGTTCGGCTACCCAGCCTTCCGCGGCCACCAGGCGGAGATCGTCGGCCACGTCAGCGGTGGCGGCGACGCGCTGGTCCTGATGCCCACCGGCGGCGGCAAGTCGCTGTGCTACCAGATCCCGGCGCTGGTGCGCGACGGCGTCGGCGTCGTCATCTCGCCGCTGATCGCGCTGATGCAGGACCAGGTCGACGCGCTGGCCGAGGTGGGCGTGCGCGCGGCCTTCCTGAACTCGACCCAGACCTACGAGGAAGCGAGCCGCATCGAGCGGCTGGTGCGCACCGGCGAGATCGACCTGGTCTACGTGGCGCCCGAGCGGCTGATGACGGAGCGCTGCCTGAACCTGTTCCAGGCGTCGAAGATCGCGCTGTTCGCCATCGACGAGGCGCACTGCGTATCGCAATGGGGTCACGACTTCCGGCCGGAATACATCAAGCTGTCGGTGCTGCACGAGCAGTTCCCCAACGTGCCGCGCATCGCGCTGACCGCCACCGCCGATCCGCAGACCCGCGCCGAAATCGTCCACCGCCTGCAGCTGGGCGACGCGATGCAGTTCGTGTCCTCGTTCGACCGCCCCAACATCCGTTACCAGATCGTCGAGAAGGCCAACGGCCGCAAGCAGCTGCTGGACTTCATCACCACCGAGCATGGCGGCGACTGCGGCATCGTCTACTGCCTGTCGCGCAAGAAGGTCGAGGAGACCGCCGAGTTCTTGAATGAGAACGGCGTGCGCGCGATGGCCTACCACGCCGGCATGGACCACGCCAAGCGCGCCGCCAACCAAGCCAAATTCCTGCGCGAAGAGAACATCGTCATGTGCGCCACCATCGCCTTCGGCATGGGCATCGACAAACCCAACGTGCGCTTCGTCTGCCACCTGGACCTGCCCAAGAGCATCGAGGGCTACTACCAGGAGACCGGCCGCGCGGGCCGCGACGGCGATCCGTCCAGCGCGTGGATGGCCTACGGCCTGCAGGACGTGGTGCTGCAGCGCCGGATGATCGACGAATCGGAGGCCGACGAAACCTTCAAGCGCGTGCTGGGCAACAAGCTCGACGCGATGCTGGGCCTGTGCGAAACGTTGAGCTGCCGGCGCGTGCGCCTGCTGGACTACTTCGGAGAAAGCTCCGGTCCTTGCGGCAATTGCGACACCTGTCTGATCCCGCCGGTGTCCTTCGACGGCACGGTGCCGGTGCAGAAGCTGCTGTCGGCGGTGTACCGCGTCGACCAGCGCTTCGCGGCCGGCCATGTGATCGAGGTGCTGCGCGGCGTCGAGACGGACCGCATCAAGACCTGGCATCACGATTCGCTGTCGGTATTCGGCATCGGCGCCGACCGCACCGAAGCCGAATGGCGCGCGATCCTGCGCCAGGTGATCGCGCTCGGGCTGGTGACGGTCGACCATGAACAATACAGCTCGCTCAAGCTGACCGACGCCGCGCGCCCGGTGTTGAAGGGTGGGCAGAAGGTGCAGCTGCGACAGTACCAGAAGCCGGTCAAGCAAAAGAGCCCGAGCCGGGCGGCGAAGGGCTATGTGGAGAGCGATCTGTCGCCGCGTGAGCAGGCCATCTTCGACAAGCTGCGCTGGTGGCGGGTGGAGACGGCGCGCGCGCACGACGTCGCGGCCTACATCATCTTCAACGACGCCACGCTGCGCGAGATCGCCAAGGCGCGGCCGACCACGCTGTCCGACCTGCGCGGCATTTCCGGCGTCGGCGAGAAGAAGCTGGCGTCCTATGGCGACGAGATCGTGGCCATGATCAGCGAGATGGAATAAGCATGCAGCCGGCGGCCATTTTCAACCATTCGCTGACGCAATTGCGCGGCATGCTGCAAAAGATAGAGGCCAGCAGCGGCGACGTACTGGCCGCCCGCCTGCACGAGGACATGCTGCCGTTTGCCTCGCATGTGCGTGCCACCACCAACTTCGCGCTGCGCGGCTGCTGCGCGCTGGCGGGACTCGATACGGTGAGCTTCGATGGCGGCGAACCATCCTTCGCCGCGCTGGCCAGGCAGATCGACGATACGATGGACCATATCGCCGCGATTCCGCCGGAGCGCTTTGACGGCTCCGCCGAACGCCTGTGCCGCGACCGCGCCGGCTTTGCCGACATCGCGCTGCCTGGCGACGAATACCTGAACCTGTACATCCTGCCGAACTTCTACTTCCACTTCAGCATGGTGTATGCCATCGCGCGCAGCCAGGGCGCGGCCATCGGCAAGCAGGACTTCGACGGCTACCACCTGTACGCGCCTGGCTTCTCGTTCGAGCAGCCAGCGCGATAAAATCTGCTCAGCGATTAATTGCCCGCAACCGGCACATACCCTTTGCCCTCGCAAGCGCCACCGGCCGCAGGGACAAGCTCACCGCTCGGCGACGGCAGCAACTGTGGATCACCATAGTACGATGCTGGTGTCGCGGCTGTGCTGAATTCGCTGACAAAAACGCTGGGGCTCGTGGTCGTCAAGGGATGCGCAATCCCATCAATATTTCCAGTTTCCTTCAGAAGCCATCCTGCATCCGGCAGTGGATTCGGGTCCGGATAGAAACAGTTGCGGCTGAAATCGATACTGCGGTATCCATCCCAAGGCAGGTCGATGCGTACAAGCGAATTGATCGGATTGAAGAACACATTGTCGGTGATCGCGATATTGCGCATTGGTGACGTAGCCGCGTACATCAACACGTCGGCCCCCTCTTTGTTCTTCCTCTGTGCGTGGCTCCAGCCACGACCAGACCCGACACAAGTATTGTGCGAGAACGTCACGCCCGTGGTACTGGAGCCAACGCTTCCTCCTTGGTTCCACAATTCGAAGCACTGCTCGGCGTTCAACACATAGTTGTTGGCAAAGGTCACGCCGTTAACGATGCTGACGCCCTGGCCTTGAGCGGTCAGGGCCGAATCGTAAATCTGCGAAAGGCGGCTGTTCCGCACAGTGACGGTGTCCGCCGCCAGCCAGAACTGGATGCCGTTGCCGTAGCGTGTGAGGGGATCCAGCAGGCTGCCGCCAATATATGAAAGGTCCAGACGGTCAAACGTGATCCGTTTTACGCCGCCAAGACCGACACCATGCGCGCCGCCGTAACGCAGATCCAGATCCTGCACCAGCAAATCGGTGTTGCTCGCATTCTTTTTGATAGAAACGATGGTATTGCCCTGAGCCGCCTCGATCTGACTATGCAGCGTCGCAGGATTTTGATAGGAGCGCAACTTCACCTGCATTTTCTTCGGATCGAACCAGAACTTGCCATCTTGATCGAGATCGGCTTCATTCAGCACCTTCACGCCGACCGACGCTTCGCCGTCAAAGATCAAATTGCCGACGTCCGCGGTCAGCGCCCGGTCACAATCGAACTCCTTGAAGCTGAGGCCGTCGATATTGAGCGTCGAACCTGCTGCGCCTGCTCCGCCCAAGGCGAATGCGACCCGTCCGTCGGGTACGGTGGTGATTGCCTGAAACAGAACGTCATAGTTATCCCACGTTGTACCGATTGTCCACATCGCCGGTGCGTTCTTCAGAATGCCGACGGTCGTACCGGGACTGGTGTTTTGCACCAGGATGGCGATCGCGGCCTTTGGAGCAAACGGCGCGCTGGCCATTGCGTGGAAAGAGAATTTGTAGCACTTCCCGGCTGTTACCTGCCCGACGCCCGCATACAGCATCGCGTCGCTGGTCTGGTCCGTGCCCTGGAAACTATTGAATGTGACTTTTGCGCTGGCGGTGGTGGCGCTCGGCGGCGCCTCCTGCGGGAAGTAAGTCGCTAGGTCGCGGGCGACAGAAGTGATGATGCCGTGCGGGCTATAAACGGACCAGCCTGACACGTTGGTGGAGAAATCGGTGTTGCTCAGTTTCTCACTTGAGATGGTGACCAGCTGAGAAGCCCAAATCTGGCTGCCAGTACTCGTTTGCACCCAATCGGCCAAGGCGTTGAGCGGCGCCGACCCCAGCAGCCGCGGCTTGTTGCCTACGCCATAGGCGCCATAAGTCACCACGCCGCCAGTAAGGGTGCCGCCTTGCATTTGCAGCGATCCCCGCCATTGACCGCCGCGTTTGAAGAGAACCGAATCGCCGGGTGCCAAAGTCTTCAGATTGAGCTTGTACAGGTTCTGCCAAGCCGTCGCCTCCGTCAACCCGTCATTGCTGTCCGAACCATTGATACTGTCCAAGTGATACACATTGGCAGCCTGGGTGGCACCGCCGTAAGCAGCCAAGCCGGCGGCAATAGCGAGCGCCAGCACTGTCCTATAGCAATTCTTCATGGAATTCCCAGCAGTTAATAATTGATAAGAATGTTGATTCTATATTGAAAATATAACATTCTTAACGAATTTTTCATCTGTGGAAGTTGGTACCGGGTTGAACGACGCTGCGGTAGCGGCTGGGCGGCGCGCCGACGCTGTCGCGGAAGCGGTGGCTGAAGTGGCTCAGGTCCGCGTAGCCGCAGGCATCGGCGATCTGCTGCAAGGGCTGGTCGGTGGTCTTCAACAGCACGCGCGCATGCTCCACGCGCCGCGCCGCGATCCATGCCGATGGCGGCATGCCGAACGAAATCCTGAACATCCGCGCCAGATGGTATTCCGACATGCACGCCAGCTGCGCCAGCATGCCCAGCGAGATATTCTGCGCCAGGTGCGCCTCGATGTAATCGGCCAGGCGCCGGCGCACCACCGGCGCCAATCCGCCGCGCACGCGCTGCTGGTGCTGCGGCATCGACTGCGACAGCAGCAGATGGCTCAGCGTCTCGTGCGTCACCTCGTTGGCGCGCAACTGCGCATCCGGGCCGTCCCACGGCATGGCCGCCAGCGCGGCGCACAGCGGGCCGATACGATCGTGTTCAAAGTAGGTGCGGTCCGCCAGCGTCACCTCGCGCGGTTCGCGGTCCAGCTCCACCACGGCGCGGCGCGTGAAATGCTCGGGCAGGAAGTAGACGTGCAGGAAGCGCAGCGGCCCGCGCACCGTCCAGCTGGATTCGTGCCAGTCCGGCAGGGTGCAAAGCCGCTTCGGCGCGCCGTACAAACCGGGCAGCTCGTCGCGCTCGGTGCGATAGCCGCCGCCCATGTAGTAGGACAGCGTGTGGTGACCGGGCTTGCTGTAGCTGGTCTCGGCCACCTCGGTGTCGCGGCGCCAGATGGCCAGCGCCAGGTCGTCGCCCAGCCAGGCAAAGCGCTCCAGCTGCGCATCGGTTTTCGACATGGTGCGGAACACGGCGTGCGAAATCAGCCCTTCCGGCGCGCGGGACAGGGTGGCAGGGCTGGAATCGGGACGGGCTGGCATGATGCATAAAGTCTAACATGGAGCCGCCCTCCTCCGCTGGCAGCCCGCGGAAATGCGCAATTCCAGACAAGTGGCCGCCAAGGTGGCATCGCGATCAAATCGACGATGGCGACGCGTACCCTTTCCCGCTGCATGCCGCGGCCGTCGGCATCAGGTCGATGGACAACTGCGGATCAACAAACTGCGAGCTGGCTGTATTCGTGCCGAACGCCGTATTGAACTGGGAACTGGTCTTCAGGAACAGATTGGACGGGCCGCCGGTTTCTTTCAGCAATAGCCCAAGGTTGTTGGCGCTGTTGGCCATGGGCATGTAGCAGTTGTTGCCGAAATCGATCTGCATGTAATCGGTCCATGGCAGACCGAGCCGAACTACCGCCGTGGTCGCATTGTAGAAGATGTTATCAGTGATCCGGATCCCGCTCATTCCGCCCGTTGCGGTATACAGCAGCACGTCCGCGCCTTCTTGCGTGGCACGTTGCGTATGCGACCATCCCGTGCCGGAGCCGACGCAGGTGTTGTGTGTGAACGCCAGGCTGGTCGTGGACGAGGGATTCGGACCGGCCGCATAGCGGTTCCACAACTCGAAGCACTGCTCCGCTTGCCGTGCCAGATTGTTGTTGAACGTGATGTCGGCAACGATGCTGTTTTGCATGCCTTGCGAAGTCATGGCCACATCATAGATTTGCGAGAAGGTGCTGTTCGTGACGCTCACGGCCTGGGCCGCTTCGTAGACTTCTATGCCGTTGCCGTAGCGCGTGTGACCGTCGGACTTCACGCTGCCGCCGGCATAGGAAATAGCCAGGCCATCGAGCGTGATGCGCTTGACGTACGTAACCTGCGCGCCATGGCCGCCGGTGTTGCGGATGTCGAGATCGCTGACCGCCACATCCGTGACGCCCTTGATGTCGAGACCTGGGCGGTTCACCGCCGCTTCCAATTCGCCGTGCGCCAGCACCAGCGCGGGGTTGCCCGTCGAGTACAACTTGAGCTGGTTGTTCGCGGCATCGTACCAGAACTTGCCATCCTGGTTAAGTTCAGCTTCGCTCAGCACCTTGGTGCCGACGATTGCCTGGGCCGAATCGAAAATCACATTGCCAACATCGGCCGTAATATACTTTTCGATGTTGCACTCCCGAAAATTCACGTTGTCAATGTATAGCGTGGTACCGAGGGTGGCAGCCTTGCCCAGCATCAGGTCCAGGCGTCCGTCGCTTTGCGTACTGGTGGCACGGAAGTACACGTCGTAGTTGGCCCAATTAGTGCCAATGACGGGCAAGGCGCCGCGCAACGACGTGGCATAGCTCATATAGGGGCTGGTGTTCTGGAACAGCTTGATCTCCGACTTCAGCGCCACAATCGCACTGGCCTTGGCATTGAAGGAGAAGTGATAGCAGCGGCCAGCAACGATGCCGCCCACCAGCGTGTACACCTGGATATCGCTGGTGGCTTCGTTACCGGTGACGCCAGTGAAATCGATCTTCATGCTGGCCGTATCGGTCTTCGGCGGCACGGGCGGAAGATATTCCGCAGTGCTGCGCGTGACTGCCGCCATGGCGCCAGCAATCGATGTCAGCCAGGTACCGGGCAGCGCGAAATCGGGATTACTCAGTTGATTGCTTGACGACGGGTTGCCGGGCTCGGCCACCTGCGATACCCAGATACTGCTGCCCAGACTGGTTTCCTTCCAATCACTCTCACTGGCCAGTGAGACCGAACCCAACAAGCGGGGCTTGTTGCCGCTACCGTAGGCGCCGTAGGTGATGGGGCTGCCAATCTGGCCGGTTTTAGCGACCAGATTGTAGTCGCGCCATTGGCCACCGCGCTTGAACAGCACGGTGTCGCCGGGCGCCAGTGCGGCAGTCGAGACCTTGTACAGCGTCTTCCATGGCGTGGACAGCGACCCGTCGTTGCTGTCCACGCCGGCGTTGTCGACGTAATAGACGGCGGACGCAGCGGATGCGCTCCATGCCAGCAGGGCGCTGGCAACCACAATGGCGAAACCGCGCTGGGATAGTATCGGCATGAGTCTTCCTTGAATTGAGAAAATTTTAATTGAATGCAAATTTTACAACGAGTTTTCCGTTGTTTAATATTTGTTTTTTGGCATTGGAAATGTATCCAGGCCAAATGCGCAGTTCCAGACAAGTGCGCGCGCCGCGCACGCGGCATGCTGGCAACATGAATATCTTCCTCTACCTGCTCACCGTCCTGATCTGGGGTACCACCTGGATCGCCATCACCTTCCAGCTCGGCGTGGTGCCCGCGCCGGTGTCGATCGCCTACCGTTTCTGGCTGGCTGCCGCCGTGCTGATGGGATTCCTGCTCATCACCCGCAAGCCGTGGTGGCCGCCGCGCCAGGCCTGGCGCTACCTGTTCGCCCAGGGCATCGCGCTGTTCTGCCTGAACTTCCTGTGCTTTTATTACGCCAGCCAGTGGATCACCAGCGGCCTGGAAGCGGTGGTGTTCTCGACCGCGCCGCTGTGGAACGCGATCAACGGCCGCATCTTCCTCGGCCGACCGATACGCCGCCAGGTGATGATGGGCGCCCTGCTCGGCCTGACCGGCATCGTGCTGCTGTTCGCGCCGCAGATGGCCGGCCACTGGAACGACAGCAAGGTGATGATGGGCCTCGCGCTGACCCTGGGCGGCACGTTGTGCTTCTCCTGCGGAAACCTGCTGTCGAGCCGCATGCAGTCGCTGGGCCTGACGCCGTGGCTGACCAACACCTGGGCCATGCTGATCGGCTCGACCACGCTGGGCATCGCCGCCTTCGCGCTGGGCATGCCGTTCGCGCTGGAGCCGAGCGCGCGCTACGTCGGCGCCCTGCTGTACCTGGCGATACCCGGCTCGGTGATCGGCTTCACCGCCTACCTGCTGCTGGTGGGCCGCATCGGCCCGGACCGCGCGGCCTATTCCACGGTATTATTCCCCATCGTGGCACTGACCATTTCAACGATATACGAGGGCTACCACTGGACGCCGACGGCGCTGACCGGACTGGCGCTGGTACTGGCGGGTAACCTGCTGGCCTTCCTGCCCATGGCGCCGCGCGCCAAAGTGATG
Source organism: Duganella sp. Dugasp56 (assembly GCF_047304105.1). Classification (NCBI taxonomy): domain Bacteria; kingdom Pseudomonadati; phylum Pseudomonadota; class Betaproteobacteria; order Burkholderiales; family Oxalobacteraceae; genus Duganella; species Duganella sp. Dugasp56. The sequence goes on along the minus strand of NZ_JBGLYQ010000040.1, from coordinate 44,238 downwards.
GAGGCCGCATAACAGGAGATTGCATGAACAGGTACGGCTATTTCTCGGCACTCGCGATGACGCTTTCAACCATGGCCTTTGCCGCGGAGCTTCCGGCCGATACCGTCTACCGCAACGGCTACGTCTACACCGTCGATGCGAAGGACAGCGTGCAGCAGGCGCTGGCCGTGCGCGCCGGCCGCATCGTCTACGTCGGCGACGACGCCGGCGCCAAAGCGCTGACCGGCAAGTCCACCAAGGTGATCGACCTGCACGGACGCATGCTGATGCCCGGCCTGGTCGACGGCCACATGCATCCGCAATCGGGCGGTAGCCGCCTGCTCAAATGCAGTCTCAATTACGAGAACCTGACGGTGCCGCAATTCCAGTCGCGCATCCAGGCCTGCCTGGACAAGGAAAAGAAAGCCGGCGCCGACAGCTGGATGGTGGTCGTCAACTGGTTCCAGCAGGGTATGCTGCCCGATGGCGTGGAAACCACCGCCGCCACGCTCGATGCGCTGAAGACCGACCGTCCGGTGATCGTGCGCTCGTCGTTTGGCCACTCGTCGCTGCTGAACTCCAGGGGCATCAAGGTGGCGGGCATCACGCGCGACACGGCCGATCCCGCCGGCGGCAAGATCACCCGCGACGCCAGGGGCGATGCCACCGGCCTGCTCGAAGACGCCGCCCAGGACATGGCGATGAACCTGCTGCCGCCGCTGACGGTGGCAGAAAACCTGCAAGCGTCCGGCGCCGCGCTGGCGGCGATGCGCAAGCAAGGCATCACCACCTTCCTCGACGCCTACACCGATCCCGAGACGATGACCGCCTTCGCCGACCTGCACAAGCAGGGCAAGCTGACGGCGCGCGCGCACTTCGCCGTGCTGATCGACCTGGATAAGGGCGCCACGCCGCAAAGCGCAGTCGCCGAGCTGCTGAAGCAGCAAAAACAGTTCGACCAAGGCCAGACCGTGGTGGCGCCGTCGATGCAGGTGCGTCACGCCAAGCTGTTCATGGATGGCGTGATCTCCGCTCCCGCCTTCACCGGCGCCATGCTGCAGCCCTACCTCGTGAACAAAGGCACGCCGGAGAAGCCGGACTGGCAACCCGGCGTCAGCACCGGCCCCGCCAGCTACTTCCCGCAAGAGGCGCTGAAAACCACGCTGGCCGAATTGGCCAACGCCCATATCGATCCGCACATCCACGTCGACGGCGACCGCGCCGTGCGCGAATCACTGGACGCCATCGAATACCTGCGCACCACGCCCGCCGGCAAGAACGTCCGTCCGGTGCTGGCGCACGACGAAATCGTCGCTCCGTCCGACTACGCGCGCTTCGCCAAACTGGACGTGACGCCGGTGCTGTCCTTCCAGTGGGGGAAGCCGGCGCCCGACACAGTCGGCGCGCTGAAGGACTACATGGGCCCCGCGCGCTACGCCATCGTCGAGCCGCAAGAGCTGCTGCGCAAGGCCGGCGCGCGCATCGCCTACGGCAGCGACTGGCCGGTCGATCCGCTGGACGAATGGTTCGCGCTGAAGGTCGGCGTGACCCGCACCGCCGCGCCGGACGCCGGCAAGGAATATGCCGGCACGCTGACGTCGCAGCCCGGCATGCCGCGCGCCGAGGTGCTGCGCGCGATCACGCTGAACGCGGCCTACACGCTGCGCCAGGAAGCGCTGACCGGATCGCTGGAGGTGGGCAAGCTGGCGGACATGATCGTCCTGGATCGTAACTTCTTCACCATCCCGGCCGAGGACATCGCCAACATCAAGGTGCTGCAGACTGTCGTGGGGGGCAAAATCGTCTATCAGGCCAAGGGCATGCGGTAAGATGTCGGCCTTTAGATAAAACACCACGCCATGGAACTCGTCATCTCCCTGCTGATCATTGCCGTCACCGGCCTGGTGGTCTACGCGATCATCAAGACCAATCCGGCCAAGCCTATGCCGCTGCCGGCGCGCCCCGCCACGCCGTACGAGCCGAAGCTGCCTGAAGGCCCGGCCGCGCTGCACTGGTCCGACGACGGCCGCTTCCTGGTTGAAGTGGTCAATGAATCGCGTTACCAGCCCGCGCTGAAGGCCCTGGCCGGCGAACATGGCGACCAGGCGGCGGCCGTGCCGTACGTCGCCACGCTGGTGCCTGACGACGCCAATCCCTACGAAGGCGCCGCCGTCGCGGTGTTCCTCGGCGGCCGCATGACGGGCTATCTGTCGCCGAAAGCGTCGGTGGCCTTCCGCGAACACCTGAAGCGCAAGGAGATCGAAGGCCAGGTCACCACCTGCGACGCGCAGGTGCGCGGCGGCGGTGTGTGGCAGAACAGCCGCCTGGCCTATGTGGTCGTGCTGGACATGGAACCGCTGGAGCGATGATGCCCGCGGCGCTAATACTGGCGGCGGTGGCAGCGGCGGGGACAGGGCAGCCGCTGATGCTGCACTATATCCAGAGCCCGCCGCTGCAGTATGCCGACTCGCGCGGCCAGTTGACCGGCTTTGTCGCCAAGCCCGCCATCGCGGCGCTGGCCGCCGCCGGCATTCCCTACGAAGTCCGCCAGACGCCGGCCAAGCAGCAGATCGTGCTGCTGCAGGCGAACGAGGCGCCGGCCTGCATGGTGAGCTGGCTGCAAACACCGGAGCGTGAGCGCATCGGAAAATTCACGGAAGTGGTGTACGAAGACAAGCGGCCGTTCGCGCTGACCTGGGCCGGCAATCCGGCCATGAAGGATGAGGAGCCGCTGAAAGACACGCTGGGCGACAAGCGCCTGCGCGCGATGGTGAAGCAAGGCGTCTCCTACGGCCCGACGATAGACCGCGCGCTGATCCGCTACAAGACCCAGCCGGCCAGCACCACGGCGGACGCCGTGCAAATGCTGGATATGCTGCGCAAGCACAGCATCGATTACTTCTTCATCACGGACGAGGAGGCGGCGGAGGCCATCAAGGCCTCCGGCTATCCGGCGTCGAACTACCAGCGCATCTACTTCTCGGACCTGTACAAAGGCCACGAGCGCCGCTTGTGGTGCAGTCTGTCGGTGCCGGACGATGTGTTCAGGCGGCTCAACGCCGCCATCCTGAAACAGCGACGCTGATTACTTTTTGGTGAAGACCAGGTCCCATACGCCGTGGCCCAGCTTGATGCCGCGGTTTTCAAACTTGGTCAGCGGACGATAGGCCGGCTGCGGCGCATAGCCGTCGGCGGTGTTCTGCAGGCCCTCTTCGGCGCCCAGCACTTCCAGCATCTGCACCGCATAGTCTTCCCAGTCGGTGGCGCAATGCAGGTAGCCGCCCACGGCCAGCTTCTGCACCAGCAGTTTGACGAACGGCGCCTGGATCAGGCGGCGCTTGTTGTGGCGAGCCTTGTGCCACGGGTCCGGGAAGTAGATATGCACGCCGTGCAGCGAACCGTCCGGAATCATCTGGTTCAGCACTTCCACCGCATCGTGCTGGATGGCCTTCAGGTTGGTCAGGCCCTGTTCTTCGATCAGCTTGAGCAGGCTGCCCACGCCGGGCGTGTGCACCTCGACGCCGATGAAGTCCTTCTCCGGCATCACGCCGGCGATGTGCGCCGTCGTGCCGCCCATGCCGAAGCCGATCTCCAGCACCGCCGGCGCCTTGCGGCCGAAGGTCTTTTCATAGTCCAGCGGCGCCTTGGCGTACTCGATCATGAACTTCGGGCTCAACTCTTCCAGCGCGCGCGCTTGCGCGGTCGACAGGCGGCCGGCGCGGGTGACGAAGCTGCGGATGCGGTGTTCGGTCGGGTCGTAGAGCATCGGCCGCGCTGGGCCGTCTTTAGGAGTATCGGAAGACATGGGATGAGGGATGGCTGAATATTGAGGCAGCATTATACAGCGGTACTACGCAGTCGCTCCACGCCAGCTCCCGCTTCAGCAAAAGATTGACACTCCGTTTTAGTTGATGTCTAATCGAGAATGGAGGTGTGAAATCGTTTTCAAACGTCGCAATGCCTTCCCGCCCCGTCAATCCTGTTAAAACGATAAGAAAATGACCGATTTCACGCAATTCCCACCCTCGTTCACCTGGGGCGTTGCCACCAGCGCCTTCCAAATTGAAGGCGGCGCCACCGCCGACGGCAAGGGTCCATCAATCTGGGACACCTTCAGCCACACACCGGGCAAGGTCATCGACGGCAGCAACGGCGACGTCGCCTGCGACCATTACCACCGCTATCCGGAAGACGTGGCCATCATGTCCGGCCTGGGCGTGGACGCCTACCGCTTCTCGATGGCCTGGGCGCGCGTGCAGCCGCAGGGCAAAGGCGCCTGGAACGAAGCCGGTTTCGCCTTCTACGACAAGCTGCTGACCGAGCTGGAAAGCAAGGGCATCGACGCCCACGTCACCTTGTACCACTGGGATCTGCCGCAGGGCCTGCAGGAAGACGGCGGCTGGCTGAACCGCGAGACCGCGTACCGCTTCGCCGAATATGCAGGCGAAGTGGCGCGCCGTTTCGGTAATCGCCTGAAAACGATTGCAACGCACAACGAGCCGTGGTGCACCGCCAACCTGGGCTACGGCAACGCGCAGTTCGCGCCCGGCGTGGCCGACCTGAAGCAGTCGATCCAGGTGTCGCACCACCTGCTGCTGTCGCACGGACTGGCGATGCAGGCGATGCGCGCCGTCGGCAGCTCGGCGCAGCTGGGAATCGTGCTCAACCAGTGGACCGCCGACCCGGCCACCGATAGCGCGGCCGACATCGCCGCCGCCGAGTTCGAATATGCGCGCTCGGTGCAGTGGTTCATGGATCCCATCTTCAAGGGCAAATATCCCGAGCTGGCGCTCAAGGTCCATGGCGACAACGCGCCGGAGATCCACGAGAACGACTTCAAGGACATCCAGCACAAGATCGACTTCCTCGGCGTGAACTACTACTTCCGCGCCTGGTGCAGCACCGAGACGCCGCCGCGCCAGCCTGAGTGCAAGCTGGGCAAGACCGACATGGGCTGGGAAATCTACCCGGACGGCCTGACCGAGCTGCTGCTCAAGCTGAATGCCGAGTACGACCTGCCGCCGATCTACATCACCGAGAACGGCATGGCCAATCCGGACGTCATCGTCGACGGCGAGATCCCGGACGAGGCGCGCATCGATTTCGTCCAGCGCCACCTGAAGGCGCTGAACGACGCGCGGCTGCAGGGCGTTGACATCCAGGGCTACTTCCTGTGGAGCTTGCTCGACAACTTCGAATGGAACTCGGGCTACGCCAAGCGCTTCGGCATCGTCCACGTGGACTACGCGACGCAGAAGCGCACGCTGAAGCACAGCGCGCACTGGTACCGCGACTACCTGATCGCGCAGCGTCCGCAGCGCAACGCGCACGCCGCTTAAGTTCAGCAGATCTTCACCGCCGGCGTCCGCGCCGGCGTTTTCCTTTCTACAGGCCGCAGAGCCTGGTGCTATAAACTCTGACGAGAACAACGAGGACGACACCATGCAAACCGCACCATCCGCCGTGCCGCAGGAGCAGCAAGCCGGCTCCGCATCGACGCAACCACCAGGCCAACCGCCGTCGCTGTTGCGCGCCATGTTCGCGCGCGGCACGCCGATGCTGTGGGTCCCCAGCGGCTACTTCGCCATGGCGCTGACCTACATGATGCTCACCAGCGTCACCTCCATCATGTTCAAAAACCTGGGCATGGACAACGGACAGGCCGCGCAGTACGCCAGCTACCTGATCCTGGCCTACACCATCAAGCCGCTGTTCGCGCCCTTCGTCGAAATGTACCGCACCAAGAAGTTCTTCGTGCTGTGCGCGCAGATGATCGTCGGCGTCGGCTTTGCCGGCGTGGCGCTGGCGATGTCGCTGCCCGACTACATGGTCATCATGGTGTTCCTGTTCGGGATACTGTCGCTGGTCGGCGCGACGCAGGACATCGCCTCCGACGGCGTCTACGTCACCTCGCTGGACAGTAAGACGCAGTCGCTGTTCTGCGGCATCCAGAGCCTGAGCTGGAACGTCGGCCCCATCGTCGCCTCGGGCGGCATGGTGTACCTGAGCGGCTGGCTGCACACGCACTACTTCCATCACCAGGCCGGCGTGTTCGGGCCGGAGTGGATCGATTCGTGGCGCATCATCTTCTTCATCGTTGCCGCCATCACCATCGTCACCGCGCTGTGGCACATGCGCGTGATGCCGGACGGCGCCAAGGCCGAGAACGCGCCGTCGTCGGTGGCCGAAGCGGCCTTCATCCTCAAGGATTCCTTCGTCACCTTCTTCCAGAAGCGCGACGTGTGGCTGATGGTGGCGTTTGCGTTCGTGTTCCGCCTCAGTATCGGCCTGCTGGAAAAGATCGGTCCCTTCTTCATGGTGGACCCGGTGGCCAAAGGCGGCCTGGGACTGTCGAACGAGATGCTGGGCCTGATCTACGGCACCTACGGCTTGATCGCAGTGCTGGTGGGATCCTTGCTGGGCGGGATATTCGTCGCCCGCCGCGGCCTGCCGGCCACCTTGTTCATCCTGTGCTGCGCGGTGAATATCCCGAACGTGACCTTCCTGCTGATGAGCATCTACCAGCCGCATGACCTGCTGATCATCAGCGCCGGCGTGGCGGTTGAAAAGTTCTTCTTCGGTTTCGGTTCGGTCGGTTTCATGATCTACCTGATGCAGCAGCTGGCGCCGGGCAAATACACGACCACGCACTACGCCTTCGGCACCGGCCTGATGGGCTTGTGCATGATGGTGACCGGCGTCGTCAGCGGCCACCTGCAGCAGGCGCTGGGTTATGTGCACTACTTCTGGCTGGTGATGGCGGCGACGATACCATCGTTCCTGGTCACCTGGTTCGCACCGTTCCATCACAAAGACTAAAACCAAACAACCAGGCATCACAAAGGGCCGGCGCCAAAAACGCCGGCCCTTTTTACATCCTAAAATCCGGGGTCAGATCCGACATTTGGACACGAGCTCTGCCGTAACAGCCGTTACGGCAGAGCTCGTGTCCAAATGTCGGATCTGACCCCGGATTTTAGGTGCAAAAAAAACCCTCGGCCCGGGAGAGGACGAGGGTTTGAAGACCACAAACAACACAGGACTTACATGAAACTCCGTGCTTACTGCTTAACTTAGAACGTCTTGCCGACGTTGACGCCGAAGGTGCGTGGAGGCAGATACTGTGCCTGCCAGGCGCCGTTCGCGCTCAAGGCGCTGGTCTTGATCTTCGCGTCTTCCGCATTGCGTACGAAGGCGTCGACATACCACTTCGAATCCGCATCGAAACGCAGACCCAGATCGGTGCGGGTGTACGACTTCTGCTGGTCCGGCGCACCCAGGTTGAACACGCTCAGCCAACTGGCGGTTTCGTAGTGGGCGCTGATGCGCGGTACCAGCGTGCCGCCGGCCAGCTGGAAGCTGTGCTGGTACATCACTTGCGCGCTGAACTTCGGCGAGTGCGGCATGGTGTTGCCGGTGACGTCCAGGCAGGTGCTGATGCCTGGCACCGAGCAAGCCGGCAGCACGTAGTCGTTGCTGCCGCCGATCAGGTGGCCCAGCTCCGCGTGGGTGTAGGCGGCGGTGAACTGCACGCGGTCTTCCTTGGTGATCTTGGCGGCGATCTCGGTTTCCAGGCCCCAGATCTTCGCGCCTTCCGCATTGGTGGTCGCCAGGCCGCGCGAGCCGTCAGGATTGGTGATCGGTGCGCTGAACTGGAAGCCCTTGAACTTCTCGTAGTACGCCGCGTTGTTCATGCGTACCGCGCCGCCCAGGAAGGTGCTCTTCGAGCCGACTTCGTAGTTGGTCAGCGTCTCGGAACCGTAAGGCACGCCGCCGTCCTGCAGGCCGCCCGACTTGTAGCCGGTCGATACGCTGGCATAGACCATGTTGCTCTTGTCGATGTCGTAGTTGACGCGAATCAGGCCGGTCAGCTTGTGATCGTTGAACACGCCGTCGTTCTTCTGGTAGGTCGAGAAGCCCGACGATGGATCCAGCGGGTTGGTGCTCGGGCTCACCGGCACTTGCGGCGCGGTCGCGGCGCAGCAGCTGTTGTTGGTGCCGCCGATGTTCTTGCGCTCGTCCGAGGTGTAGCGCAGGCCGCCGGTCAGGTGCAGGCTGTCGGTCGCGTTCCACGTCGCCTGGCCGAACACCGCTTTCGAATCCACGGTTTCCTTAGGCTGGATAAAGGAACCCTGCCAGCCCACGCTGCCCTGCTGGGTACCGTTCATGATCGGGATGTCGAAGCGGATGCCGTTGTCTTCGTTGGCGTAGTACAGGCCGAGCAGCCAGTCGACATCGCGCTTGCCGGTCGATTGGATTTCCAGTTCGTGGCTGTAGTTCTTGTACTTGGACCAGACGGTGTTGTCTTCCTGGTGGTTGCCGCCGCTGGTGAAGCTGGTCGGCACCACGGCGCCGCCGTCCTGGTCGTAGGTCGACGAACCGTTGAAGCGCGAGTAGCCGGCGATGTAGGCCAGGCTGATGTCCGGCGAGATCGCATAGTCGACGCGGCTGCGCAGCGAGTTCGAATCGCGGTTGACGTTAGGCGCGGTGTCGATCAGCGCCGACCAGAACTCCTGGCCCGCGCGCGGCGTTTGCATCAGGTTCATGTTCGGCGTGCCGCGGTCGACGTAGTGCTCGTACGCGACGTTCCATTTCAGCGCAGCCGACGGTTGCCACAGGAAGCTCAGGCGCGCAGCGGTCTGGTCTTGCGCGCCGTATTTCTGGCCGTTGCGCACGAACAGGTTCTGGTTCAGCGGCTGGAAGGCCATCGGGTTGCTCGGATGAGCCGTGTTCCAGGCGGCGATGACCGGATCGGCCGCCGCGTGCTGGTCCGCCAGCGAGATGTTCGGCGGTGCCTGGTAGTCGACGTAGCCGTCGTGCTGCTCGTGGACCACGGCAAAGCGCATCGCCATCGTGTCGTTGATAGGGATGTTGACGGCGCCGCGGGCGCCGAAGCGCGCGTAGCTGCCGTAGCCGCCTTCGAAGCTGCCGGAGCTGCTGCCGATTTCCGGCTTCACGGTCTGCATGTTGACTGCGCCGACCGACGAGTTGCGGCCCCACAGCGTGCCTTGCGGTCCGCGCAGCACTTCGATCGCTTCCAGGTCGAACAGCAGCGCGGTCGCGCCTTCAGGACGCGGCGAGTAGATGCCGTCGACGAAGCTGGCCACTTCCGGGTCGGCGTATTCGGTCTTGGCGCTGTCGTTGCCGATGCCGCGCAGGGTCATCGTGATGACGCCGTGGTCGCCCTGCGAGGTGGCGGCGAAGCCCGGAACCAGGTTGACCACGTCCTGGATGGTCTGCACGTGGTTGTCGTCCAGCGCGGCGGCATTGAGCGCGGTGACGGCGACCGGGGTCTTTTGCAGCGAGGTGGTGCGCTTGGTCGCGGTGACGTAGACCTCGGTGATGGAGGTGGAGTTCTTGTCGGCGGCAGCGGTGGCGGCGGCCGATTGTTCGGCGGCCTGGGTGGCCGGGGCATCGGCGGCGTAGACATTGGTGCCTGCCATCAGCGCGAGGATGGCCATCTGGATAGGGGAGCGCAGGCGCTTCCCGGACTGGGGTACGTGGGTATTCATAAGTCTCCTAAGCTGGCGATCGCGGCGTGTTGGCGATGCCACATTTATCGTGGAAAACGATTTCATGTTGTTTGAAAACGTTATCATTTTATCTGAAATCGTTTTCATTATTTGTGAAATCGTTTTCATGGTACATAATTAAAAACACGGATGTCAATTTAAAAATTGTAGCGTTGTTGTTTCATTGGCATTTTCATCAATGCCCAGGGGCAACAAATGCTATTTACGGAGGCGGAAGCGACCATGAAAACGTTACCAAATGTTGGCGTCAAAAACGTACTGATCGTTGGCGGCGGCGCCGCCGGCTGGCTGACGGCCGCTTTTCTGGCCCGCACCCTGGGCACCGGCGCGGACGCCGGCAGCGTGCGCGTCACGCTGGTGGAGTCGAAGGAGATCGGCATCATCGGCGTCGGCGAAGGCACCTTCCCCTCGATCCGCGGCACGCTGGCCGCCATCGGCATCGAGGAAGCGCGCTTCGTCCGCGAATGCAACGCCACCTTCAAGCAGGGCATCAAGTTCACCGACTGGGTGCGCGAACCCGGCGCGCCCGGCAACGACCACTACTTCCATCCATTCAGCCTGCCGAGCCAGCGGCCCGGCGGCCCCGAGCTGCTGCCCTACTGGCTGCAGGGCGCGGCCGCGCCGGGCGCCGGCTTTGCCGCCGCGGCCACCATGCAAAAGCGCGTGGCCGACGCCGCGCACGGGCCGAAGCGCTTCAACGACGCCGACTTCATGGGTCCTTTAAACTACGCCTACCATTTCGACGCTGGCAAATTCGCCACCCTGCTCAGCACCCATGCCCAATCGCTGGGCGTGCGGCATCTGCAGGCGACGGTGGATCGGGTGGAGCTGGACGAGCAAGGCGCCATCGGCGCCGTGCACACGAAGGAAGCCGGCGCGCTGACGGCCGACCTGTACATCGATTGCACCGGCTTCCGCGCCGCGCTGATCGGCGAAGCGCTGGGCACGCCCTTCCGCAACATCAACGACACGCTGTTCGTCGACCGCGCGCTGGCGATGCAGGTGCCGTATGAGACGGCCGACGCGCCGATCCCGTCGTACACCATCGCCACCGCGCACGAGGCGGGATGGACCTGGGACATCGGCCTGCAGCAGCGGCGCGGGGTCGGCTACGTGTATTCGAGCCGCCACACCGACGACGCCAGCGCCGAGCAGGTGCTGCGCGACTACATCGGCAAGGCCAGCGAGGGACTGAATCCGCGCCAGCTCAAGCTGAACGTCGGCTACCGCGAGCAGCACTGGGTGAAGAACTGCGTGGCGGTCGGGCTGTCGGGAGGTTTCCTGGAGCCGCTGGAATCGTCCGGCATCGGCTTGATCGAAACGGCGGCATACCTGGTCAGCTACCTGTTCCCGCACAACGGCGACATGGCGCCGGTGGCCAAGACGTTCAACGAAATGATGAAGGCGCGCTACGAGCGCATCGTCGATTTCGTCAAGCTGCACTACTGCCTGACGCAGCGCAGGGACAACCAGTTCTGGATCGATAACGCCGACCCGGCCAGCATTCCGGAATCGCTGCGCGACAAGCTGTCCATGTGGCGCCGCCGTCCGCCGCACCGCATGGACTTCGTGGTGGACCTGGAGATGTATCCGCCGTCAAGCTGGCAGTATGTCCTGTACGGCATGGAGTTCCCGACCGAGCAATACGCCAACGCCTTGACGCTGCCGCGCTTCGACGAGGCGCGCAAGGAATTCCAGATGATCGAGCTGATGTCGCACCGCGCCGTCGCCGACCTGCCGACGCACCGCGCGCTGGTCGAGCACATGGTGCAGCGCGGCGAACGCGGTCAGCGCAAGACAGCCTGAGCCAGCTACGCCGGCTTGCTGGCGGCGCCCAGCCGGGCGCTGGCTGCGATCAGCAGCATGGCGCCGCCCAAGCCGGCAAAGGCCACGTTCAGGCTGAGGGCATGCGCCACGAAGCCTATCGCCGCCGGGCCGGCGAGGATGCCGGCGTAACCGAGCGTGGTGATGGCGCCGATCGCCAGGCTGGCCGGCATCGCGCTCTGGTTGCCGGCGGCGGTGAACAGGATCGGCACGATGTTCGACGCCCCCAGCCCGATCAACACAAAGCCCACCAGCGCCAGCGGCACCGTCGGCGCCAGCACCGCGCCGAAGAAGCCGGCGGCGCTGCATAGCCCGCCCAGCAGCAGCACGCGCTTGCCACCCAGCTTGCGCACCACGCGGTCGCCGGTCAGGCGGCCGGCGGTCATGGCAATCGCAAAGGCCGCGTAGCCCAGGCCGGCGCGGCTGGCATCGAGCCCCTGCGCAGCCGTCAACAGCAAGGCGCTCCAGTCGAGGATCGCGCCTTCGGCCAGGAAGCACAGGAAGCACAGCACGCCGATGAAGATCACCGCGCCGTGCGGCACCACGAACAGCGGCGCATCGCGCTCGGAGGCATCCGGTTCGTGCAGCAGATGCGGCGCGCACACCGCCAGCGACAAGGCCACCAGCACCGCGACCACCACGCTGGCCGACACCGGACCCAGTCCCGCATACAGCATCGCCGCCATCAGTCCAGCGCCGATAAAACCGCCGACGCTGAACAAGCCGTGAAAGCCGGACATCATCGAGCCGCCGCTCTCGCGCTCGACGATCACGGCCTGCACGTTCATTGCCACGTCCAGCGTACCGATGGCGGCGCCGAAGGCGAACAGCGTGCAGCCCAGCAGCAGCGGCGTCGGCGCGAAGGCCAGTCCCGGCAGCACCAGGCAGACCAGCGCGCCGGACGCCAGCACCACGATGCGGCAGCCGAAGCGCGCCGCCAGCAGGCCGGTCGCCGGCATCGCCAGCAGCGAGCCGGCGCCGAGGCATAACAGCAGCAGGCCCAGTTGCGCTTCGCCCAGCGCCAGCCGCGCCTTGGCGAACGGCACCAGCGGCGCCCAGGCCGACATGGCCAGGCCGGCGGCGAGAAAAGCGAGACGGGTAGACAGGCGCTGTTTGGGGCCGACGGTATTCATGCGTAGGACTTTCTGTGGATGAGCGGGACGGGATGCGCGGCCACAGTATAGACAAATATTCCGGGCAAAGCGCGCCGAATGTACGCGCACTAACATACCGCCCTTCCGGGCCGGGAGATGATCGGCTTCGCATCCACACCACAACAGAGGAGAAAAAATGATTACTCAACCATTGCATGCCGGCGTCGCAGTCGCCGGCGGGGAAACGGGCGACGGCTACGCATCCGGCGTCTCGTGGGGCGCCGTGTTCGCCGGCGCGGCAGCTGCGGCCGCACTGTCGTTCATCCTGCTGATACTGGGCATGGGCCTCGGCCTGTCGTCGGTATCGCCCTATCAGTACCACGCCGCGCCGATGGGCACCGCGACCATCGCCTGGATAGCCTTCGTACAGCTGGCCGCATCGGGCATCGGCGGCTATATGGCCGGCCGCCTGCGCGTCAAATGGGCCAGCATCCACGGCGACGAAGTGCACTTCCGCGACACCGCGCACGGCCTGCTGGCCTGGGCGGTGGCGACGCTGATCACGGTGGCCGTACTGGCGGGCGGCGCCCGCGCGGTGCTGAGCGGCGCGATCGACACCGGCTCCGCAGCTGCACCCGTCGCAGCCTCGGTCGTCGGCGCGGCTGCCACGCCGAATGGCGCCGGCCGTTCCAACACCTACTTCGCCGACATGCTGCTGCGTTCGCCGAACGGCGACGTCGCCACCGACGCGCAGCGCAGCGAAATCAACCGCATCCTGATCACCGACCTCGCGGCGGGCAAGATCAACGCGGATGATCGCAGCTACCTGGCGCAACTGATCGCCAAGCGCACAGGCATGGCGCCAGCGGAAGCCGAACAACGTGTCGACGCGATCTACGCCCAGGCCGCCCAAGCCGCCAACGACGCCAAGGCCAAAGCGATGGCCGCCGCCGAAGAGGCACGCAAGGCAGCCGCCCATTCGGCGCTGTGGATGTTCGTTGCCCTGCTGCTGGGCGCCTTCATCGCCGCGCTGCTGGCCACCATCGGCGGCCGCAACCGCGACCATGCGCGCGTCATCGTGCGCACCACCACCAACTAAGGGAGAATAAAAATGCGCTCAATCCTGCTTCTGTTACTTGGTATTCCACTCCCTATCGTCATCCTGATCGCGCTGTTCGTCCGTTAAAGACGGTCGACATCGATCACGGCCTGGGCAAACGCCTGTGGCGCTTCCTGCGGCAGGTTGTGGCCCACGCCCTTGATGACGCGGTGTTCGCGCTTGCCGGAAAAGCGGGCGGCATAAGCCTTGCCGTCCGTGGCCGGCGCGACGCCGTCGCTGTCGCCGTCCAGCGTGATGGTGGGCGCCGCGATCGCCGGACCGGCGGCCAGCTTGCGCTCCAGTCCATCCAGCTTCGGATCGCCTTCCGCGATGCTCAGGCGCCAGCGGTAGTTGTGGATCACGATGGCGATGTAGTCCGGGTTGTCCCACGAGGCCGCGCTGCGGTCGAAGGTGGCCTGGTCGAAGTTCCATAGCGGCGAATTGGCTTTCCAGATCAGGTTGCCGAACTCGCGGCGGTTGGCCTGGTAGCCCGCCTGGCCGCGATCCGTGGCGAAGTAGAACTGGTACCACCAGCCATGTTCCACCTTCGGCGACAGCGGCAGCTTGTTGCGTTCGCGGTTGTTGATCAGATAGCCGTTCACCGACACCATCGCCTTGCAGCGTTCCGGCCACAGCGCCGCGATGATGTTGGCGGTACGCGCGCCCCAGTCGTAGCCAGCCAGGATGGCCTTGTCGATCTTCAGCGCGTCCATCAGCGCGATGATGTCCAGCGCCACCGCCGCCTGCTGGCCGTTGCGGAAAGTGGCATCCGACAGGAAGCGCGTGGTGCCATGGCCGCGCAGGTGCGGCACGATCACGCGGTAGCCTCGTGCCGCCAGGATGGGCGCGACGTCGGCGAAGCTGTGAATGTCGTAAGGCCAGCCATGCAGCAGCAGCACCGGCTTGCCGTTGGCGGGACCGGCTTCGTAGTAGCCCACATCCAGCTCACCGGCGCGGATTTGCCGGATCGGCGCCAGCGCCTGCGGCACACCGGCGGCGCGCGCCAGCGAAACGAAAGGCAGCTCGGTGGCGGCCAGGCCGACAGCGGCCAAAGCGCCGGTCAGCAGATTGCGACGATAGGTATTCATGCATCCTCCACGACAGATAAACTTGCGCCGTCATTGACGCCGGCGTCCAGGGAATAAGGATCGACGCCTTCGAGGCAGCCGACGTTGACGCGCCACAGCAGCGGATCCTTGCGCGTTTGATGGAACGGGTAGATCCCGCAGTGCTTGCAGAAATAATGCTTGGCCACGCGCGTGTTGAACTGGTACAGCGTCAGCGCGTCCTCGCCCTGCACGATCTTCAGTTCGGCGGCCGCGAACGGCGGCGACATCAGCGCGCCCTTGCGGCGGCACAGGCTGCAGTTGCAGCGCGCGGCCGGCGCGACGGCGGTACGGACTTCGAATTTCACGGCCCCGCAATGGCAGGAACCTTTCAGCAGCTCGGCGCTCATGGCGGCCTCCTCGGGTTTTGATATTTTTAATCGCATCCGATGAAATCGGATAAGTCGAATAATATAGCAACCAAAAACAAAGTCAAGCAATTCCGATCAAATCGGATCCGATGTATAATATGCTCATAATTTCATCACGAGGACCATCATGACCACTCCCGCCAAAGCCGAGCCGCGCAAGCTGGCCGATTTCCTGTGTTTCGCCATTTACTCGACGAACTTGGCGTTCGGCCGCGCCTACCGCCCCATCCTCGACAAGCTGGGCCTGACCTACACGCAGTACATCGCCATCGTGGCGTTGTGGGAAGAGGATCACCAGACGGTCGGCGCGCTGGGCGAGAAGCTGTTCCTGGAATCGAACACGCTGACGCCTATCCTGAAGAAGCTTGAGGCCATGGGCTATCTGCGCCGCGAGCGCGACCCCGGCGACGAGCGCCAGGTGCTGGTCAGCCTGACGGCGGCCGGCCGCGAACTGCGCGAAAACGGCCTGAACATCGACCTGGTCCAGGCTTGCGGCCTGACGCCGGAAGAATTCCCGCAAATGCGCAACGCCGTCAAGACGCTGCGCGACAACCTGATCAAGTCGACGGCGGACAAGGGGTGAGCGGTGCTAGCATCGGGTTGGAGCATGACCGGATAAGGGTTCCTCATGAACATCATCGCTTTTATCACCGCTGCGTGGGAGCAATTCCAAAATCTGCTGGAAGATAAAGAGCTCCTCAAGATTGCAGAGGAAAGATTGAATGACGGGCTGGCGCCGATAAAGGTCAGCCTGGATGATTTGTGACCTTCAATTCCCCCCAAAAGGCGAGACAGCGTGCAAGCTCGGATAAGGGCGAATAGGCCCGGAAGTATGCTAAGGTAATACCAATACATACCAACCGATTCCCGAGGCGCACTGTGACAATCGCATCCACAAAACCCATAGCGATCAAAATCGATCAGGAAACGCGAGACCGCGTCAAACGTCTCGCGGATTTGCGCCAACGTACGCCTCACTGGTTAATGAAAGAAGCCATCGCGCAATACCTTGATCGCGAAGAAAAACGCGAAGCATTCCGCCAGGACGCGATCAATGCGTGGACGGAATACAAGGATACCGGCATGCATGTCGATGCGGCAGAGGTGACAGCATGGCTGGAAACGTGGGGGGATGAGAACGAGTTGGCGCCGCCCAAATGCCACAAGTAAGATTTGCTCCGGCCGCGCTGCGTGATCTCGAGCGGCTACGTGAGTTCCTGCGGGAGAAAAATCCGACGGCGGCAAAGCGTGCGGCAGCAACCATCATCAAGGCCATTCAAGTGCTAGGCCAACAACCGCAGATTGGCAGACCAGCACCAGAAATGGATGCGGCTTACCGGGAACTCCTGATCGACTTCGGTGACTCCGGCTACATCGCACTGTATCGCTACGAGGGAGATAGTGTGACTGTCCTGGCGCTGCGCCATCAGAAAGAAGCCGGATATTGACTCAGAACGGGCGCGCCATTCGGGCCCGCACTGATATTGATTGATGGAGCGGGTGAAGGGAATCGAACCCTCGTCGTATGCTTGGGAAGCACAAGCTCTACCATTGAGCTACACCCGCGTTGGCTGCATTCTACGCGGCTTTGTATAGTGTTGACAACGTCAGCAAGTACCCTGCTTTTACGACTTAGGAGTAGCTTTCGCTCGCCAAGAGCGCTGATCAAGCCTACGGGACAGAGGTTGAGGCGGAACAGAGTCGCGTCAGAATCCATCAGACCTTCTGACGTATCCGTAGCGACTCGCAATCCATGCTGGGTTGCGAAACGTTGGCAATGGGATGTATTGGGAAATGCGATAGCTCGGCCAAACAGATCATGGTCTCGTGCCCAAGGACGGCAAAGCCTTGCTCGACCCGTCTGATCTTCTCGATCTGCACATGCGAAGCGCAAACAGCTATTTGTCGCCTAGATCTATCGTCATGTAATCTAATGGTATCGCCAAATCGCTACGTAAGCAGTTCAAGTATACTAGTTCGCTAGGACTAAGTAACGGTTCACCAACTATAAAAAGCTTTGCTGCTCGCTGATAACCAGGCCAATAGGAATATTCAAGTATTTGCCCTAAACCTTGACGAATACACGCCCGAGCAGAAGAAGCCGTTTTTATTTCATAAAACCAGTAGCCTTCGTCGTGTCTTACAACTAAGTCTATACTTAAACCATTTACTCTAATTTCAGTTCCCACATTCTCAGAACCATACAAAAGACTCAAGTTCTTATGCAGCTCATATTGAATGTCGTTATGTCGAAGCGTAATATCAAGTGATTTTTCTTTCACACTGCCACCAGTCACAGACGGCTTTCTTTTGCAGCCAGGTCGAAAAGAGAACTCCTCATAATTAACATCAAATACATTTTCCTCAATTACATCGCTCCTAGTGTACAAATACAATGAGTATAAACGATCCAATGTTTCTAAAATTAATTGATAGTCAATATTATTTCTATTTTGCGTTCCACCAAGGAAAATAAATTCACCTTCCCTAACCTTCTCTTTTGGAATAGATGAAGGTGCGCATTCCCCATCTCTTTCATTCTTGAAATGATAAGACATTCGTAGATCAGAAAAGCGACTACTGTTCTCAGATAAGTACTCATTGAACAGTACTATTTGAGGCAAGAGTATCTCGATGTTTTGCAATGACTGGCTGAGCTCAAGCGAAAACGCCACGCCATATCGAATAAGATTTCCTTCCAATCCAATATTAAACTGTAACTCCTTGCGTCCACCGTAGTGCCATCCCCAATCCTCAAATACAGTTCTTTGATCAAACAACACCTTGGACGGCAATCTTGATAATTTTCCGATCCTCTTCCTATCTTTTTGAAGTGAGCCGACCCTATAGTGGAGCGCCAGACTATTTATTTGATCTGCAATTTTTGCCAATAAATGCATTTTCTGTATATTTTTTATATTTCGTTATTTATATATTTAAGCATCACGAGGTTGTTTGTATGCCTTGGACAATGAACCTATATTTTTGTTAAGCGTTGGTTTGGAAATTCTTAAAATAAGTGATTCTACGTGCCGAGGGAAATCGCTAGATCTTGCACCTCCCACATCATAAGCTGAGATATATTTCACGATCTCAGTTCTGCACTTTGGAATATTCTTTACACCTTTGGGGAAAGCAATATGGATAGGTCGTTTTATCGCAGATGAAATCTCTGCGAGCAACTTTTTAGCTTTTCCGATATAGATCAAGCCGCCCATTGAGTCATAGAAGGCATAAATTCCTGGGTCATTCGAATGAACACCAAGTATTGCTTTTAATTGGGTCTGCAGAGGCTTTTGACTCTCGAATTCAGCAAATTCAGAAATTACAGTAAACTCTGGAACAAAAGCACACTGAATAAAATACTCAAGGGTATTTTTTTGTGGAGTACGGGAACCAGAGACCCAATTTTCTATAGTCGCTACTTTATACCCAGACAGATGTGATGCTCGGGAGACGTCACCGGCATAGTACTCTGCAATTATGTATTGCAAGACGTTTGATCTTGATATCATCACACATCACTTTCATTTTAATTGCGAATATGCGTTTTTTAAAGCTGGATTAAAATATTTGAATTTTAAAAAACTATAGTCGCGAATGAGCTGGCTATACAATATAGATTTTTTCTTCCGCGCACGTATCTTTGACCCAATCTAGATCCCCGGGGCCAAGGCGAACTGCGAAAGACCCGGTTGACAACCGCCCTTCGGGAACGTCAATAAGCCTACTCCAGTGATTTGTTCCGTGTTTACCATTCTCCTTACGCATAACAAGAGCCACGGTGTCATTTTCAAAGTAATACTTTATAAACTCGCGAATTTTCATTGCTTCTGCTCTGTCGAACAGCCGCTTAGCACGATCAGCCCGTTTGAATGGATGACCACGCCTGAGCCCATCGGCCAAACCGGTGGTTAATATATGTCGAAGCGCTGCTTCTGAGATGCAAACCACCTTCCAGGGGTATAAATTTACCGCAGCCGTCTCAAGGGTAGTTTGTTTAGTTCGAAGATTTATACCCTTTGCTTCAAAAAGCAAAGAGTAAATTTGATATATGAACTCCTCTGCTTCTTTAGTGGGCGTGTGAGGCTTGTTGAAGGGTGTAAAGTCGACAGGGTGGTTCATGGAATATTTAGAATTTACAAAATGAATCTAACAGCGGCTAAATCAAAAATAGACATTTATTCAATTTACAACACTATCTCTCTCTATGCAAGAGATAAAAGTACTTCGTGCAACATTACCAATTAGATTGGTTGCAACAGCGTCAACTGTTCCGCCTACAACTCCGCCGACAAAAGGAACAATTTTCACTAAATTAATAACGCCCTTTTCGCCAAATTTTGTTAGGAGTCTAAATCCAACTTTTTGGTTGATAGCAGTTATTGTTTTCCCCGATATATTTTTAATGGCATTTGTCGCAATTTTTGAGCCTACGACAATACCCACATCCTTCAATATATCCTTCGCAGCGTCACCTGCTAGACATGCATACACCAATGTCTTGACTCGGTCGCTATTTAGATCTTGATTGCACATCTTGGCAATAGCTGCAATCATTCTAATCTGCACATACATAACTGATGCTATGTTTGCAGGAATTGTGACAGGCATGGTTAGTATTCCACCAAGTCCGGTTAAGAAACCAGACGTTCCGGCCTTCGTATTTTGCCATCTAATTAGCGAGTTTATTTTTTCCTCAAGGGTGCCACTACCGGCTAGATATTCGTTCGCCATTTCTTCAGCAGAATCTAAACCTGCGACTCCGTTTACCGCCTTCTCATAAGCCCAATCCAACGCCTGCATTACTTTGGTATGTGTTAATTCATTGGCCATATGCTCGTCCTAGGTTGGCTGCTAAATTTTAAAAATCGTAACCACAACATAGCATAGCTATTTCCTGTTGGCAAAAAAAATCTGTCATATTCAAAGGCCAAGGGAAATGTGATATTTGGATAGATTTTAAGACGTACGTCAGAAGCGTTTGCACCTTCAGACCTACACTCGCAAATGTAGAGTCTGTGCGCTACCGACGGTAAGCGAGCTGGTCGTGTAGTAGGAAATGTGATAATTGCCAAATGGCATCAGCAGTTTGGTAAAGTCTGTGTCACGTAATGTTCCTACGCATGATATGAATAGTGCTTCAGGTGGAGCGTGTCCCCGCAGCCTTTAGCCGACTTTGCGCCGACTCACTTAATCTAAAATTCTAGACCTTGAAGCATTACTCCTCCCGATTTTTCAGAGGAATTCCGCCATGAATCGACTGCGCTGGCCGACTAATGTCTGTCGATGTTGTATCTCATGCATTACAGTAAATAATTCTTGTTGTTTTAAGAATTAAATGACAATATCGTAACGTTTCCCGGTTTCTCTTTCCTCGTGGAGCGTGCGACGCATGAAAAATCTCATAGGCGTGATTGCAGTGGTGCTGACAGCCATTCTAGCTGGCTGGGGCGGCTATACATTTGGCAGCAAGAATCTCGGGGCAGTCCGCGCAGAGTTGGATGACGTCAAAAAAAAGGCGGCGCAGCTTCAAGTGCTCGTCGACAATTCGCAAAAACGTCTGGACGAAGCGTTGGCTAAACTTGACCGCGAGCATGCGGCGAAAATCAAGGAGATTCAGCGCAATGCAGAAATACAGCGCAAGGAACTAGAGGCATCCTTGGCCAAAGCCGAGGAGCGGATCAAGAAGAAAGAGACAGAGATTAGCGCGGTAAAAGATGCGCGTGCCAAGATCGCCGAGGACTTGAAAACGGCAAAAGGCGATGCGAAAGCCGCGCTTCAGATGAAGGACAAAGATTTGGCCTTTCTGCAAAAGAAGCTAGAGGAAGCTAAAGCTGGGTTGGTGTGCCTTAGCGCCAAGGTTCCTGCCGCCGAGATAGAGACTCTTAATAAACCCCTCCAGTAAGGACTCTCTCATGAAATCCATATTGCTCCCCTCGATGGCAGTCTGCTTGTTTGCCGGGTGCTGTCACCAAGTCGCGGTCATCGATGAGTCTATCCAATGTAGTCCGCCGGCTGGTTTTCCCTCGACGTGCCAACCGCGAGCAACGATAAAAGCCGACGCAACCTATACGGATTTAATTCTTGTCGCTCAGGAGGATCGCAAGAATCTTGAGCTGTGCGGCGCGAACTATGCGAAGTTGATGGGTCGGGCAGAAACCTGCCGGAAGGGCGTTGAAGCCCATAACGAGGAGATTAAGAAGGCTAACGCGGCCAACAAGAAATGAAAACGCCACCCTTCGGGGGGCGTTTAAAATACTTGGTGGCCCGAGAGTTCGAGAGGATGTGGCGAAAGGGGTAAATGAACATCGATGCTTGTGTCAACCAATCACCAGTGAGCGGCCTCTAGCCCCTCGTTGTTGGTACCTAGTTTGAAGCGCTGATATTCGCGCTCCCCGCCAAAGAACACGTTGCTGTCGACATTATCGCCGATCCCCTTTACGGTGAGCGAGGCCGTGTGTTGCCAAATGGTCCAGGGATTGTTGCCGCGTAGACCGAGGTCGGCGTCGGTTGGGGCTGTGGATTTTCTATAGACTGCAAGCCAGATCATGTAGCGATTAAATCGCTCGTCCAATATTGCGTTAAGAAATGACCTAGTGCCGTAAATCAAAGGGATTTTTTCATAGCGTTTATGTAGCCGCGCCGTAAGATCTAAAATGGAGGCTTGGAGCTGCGCTTTGCTATATTTTGAGTAGCAGGCGTGCTCACGTTTGTTAAATGAAGCGGGCGCTTCGGTCAAAACTAATGCAATCGGGAGCGAGGATGCGTCCTTGGGAACGATGCGCGCTACCAATTCCTCCTGTTGCAGAGGCGTAAGGCAGTAATCAAATGTATGGATGGCCCCCCTGTCCAGCCCAGCTAGCTTAGCTTCACTCCAGTGTTTGCTGAACGACATATCTTCGCCTGCCCAACTGCTGGACCTCATGTAAGCGAATCTCAGTTCGTTCTTTTTCTTAACGGTCTTCCAATCAATTTGACCTTCATGGACACTCACATCAATGCCGCGGATTGGATAGTCTTCTTTTGCAGAAAAGATCTTGAGGTCCGGGCGACCAGGTACGCTGCTCCGAGGCCCCGGCGATACATGTATTGCTTGAGCACCTTGCTTTACGCTAATGGGTGATAGGAAAAAGAATCCGCCCCGCGCATGACTATCTTGAATTGGACCAATCCAAGTTTTATCGAGGTGTATATTGTTTCGTCGATTAAGAATTTCATATTCGGTATCTAGGTAGCTATTAAGTGCTCCCAAACGCACAATGCCACCCTGCTGCTGCAGTTTTCCGTCTGCGTCCATAATGCGCAAATATTCACGATCGGCGGCACCGCTCTTGATACCAGCTATAAGGTTGTCAAAAAAAATACTGCCGTCGCCTTTACGACCTAGAGACGCCGATGTATGAAGGTCCGAGGACGCGGTCATCGCATAGGCGCCGGGTTGTTCCGTTGTATTCATGCTTCCACCACCGTTGCCTTGTCCATTGTCAAATAGATGGCCACCATAACAGGCATTGATGAGGGCTAGGACATGAAAATAGTTGATGGATAGGGTACTTAGGCGGTCTCGCAAATCATTCATGCGATAACTATTGGCAAGGTCGTCAGGATTTTTGGCGTTTGAAAGTAAAAAAACCGCTTTTCTTGCATTGCTGCTGTCTACACCGTGTCCGGAGTATGCGAATACAAGGCGCGTCTTTTTTATCATTTCAAGACCGAGCTGTGGTAAATATTGTCCAAGGAAATATTCGATATTTTCTGTCGTTGCGTCTTGATTGCGAAGAACAATGACTTCGTCGAATTTTTGATCGGACTTAAAGAACTCACGTAAGTTGTCGACATCGGCTTTAGCAGGCGCTAGATTTTTTCTCTCCGGAGGGAAATTACTATAGGTATCAATCCCAACAATCAAGGCAATTGAACGTATGCTTTTAGCATCTTTGACTCCAAGCCGCTCAGTGATTCTTAAATCATGTTCAATAGTTGGCTTGGTGTATTGTTCAAAGTATTTGCAGCGCGCCAGTGTGTCTACCTCGGCACCGTTGGGACAAGTTGCTGCTTCCACAGAACCGTAAAGCAGCCAAAGGCTGATGGCTATATGTTTGATCATGGCTCAAAGCGCTGCAAGTTAAGTTTGCTATAAAAATCGGCTTCCTTACCCTTGAAGATATTTGCATCAAATCCCCCTTCAAACCCCGCTGTCATTCTGGCGTTTTCAGTGTACTGCCAGAGTGCCCACGGCATTTTTTTCGGCACATTAAGGGTTTCCACTGCTCGGGAAGATGCCGAATAATCGGCAATCCATAATGGATATGCACTGAACTCAGCTAGCCGATCTGAGCCGACACGTTCGCGCCACCAGACCAGCGATGTGTAGATCATTGGCCTTCGACCAGTTTGTTTTTCGACTTCCTCCAGCCATGCTTTGGCCGCAGCGACAATCTGGTCTGCTGTTTTGTTTTGCCAGCGATCCTTGGCCTTCATACTTGCCTTGTCCCACTCAAGATCCATCACCGGAGGCATATCTGTTGGCTTGAGGCCACCGTTCTGGGACAAGAACTCCACAAAGGTCGAAGCTTGTGCCTTAGCATCTTTCTCTGCACTAAGGAAGTGATAGGCTCCCCTATGAATCTGCTGTCCTTTTGGCAGCTTATCGAGTTCCTTCCAAAACATGGTGAATTTCCCGTCCATGTAGCCAGTGCCTTGTGTCGCCTTCAAATAGGTGAATCGTATTTGTTTTTTACTTAATGACGCGATCGGAAAGTTTGATGGTGTGTAGTGAGAGAGGTCTATGCCGAATATTGAATCGGTGCGGGCTTTTTTTTCCGTACCGCCAGCGTCAGCTGTCTCGTCATACAGGGCATCTTTGGGAAAATAGAAGTCACTTCGTAATTTGAATTCAACAGTATCGGTGGTTTCGATTTTCTCAGCCTTTTTCCTTATGAGCTCAGAAAAAAGTTCTTTTCTGGAAGGTTCATTAATCAAAGGTTTGAGATTTTCGGCGTGAGTTACCGATGTAATGAAAATGAGGAAAGGGATGGTCAAGGCTGCATGGGCTACTTGCATATTGTCACCATAAAGGATCATCGTTCGCGGGGATTGATGGGTATGTTGTGATTACAATACCATTGTATAGCCCTACTCCTACCAAGCGGAGCTGGTTTTATTTGGGAGCGTTGTTTTCTTGATATTTTATGTCGGCGCCGATACACCCAAGCTCTGCTGGATATGCCAGCGCTCCAAGTGCAAATCGATAGAATCGAAGCGACGTTGTCGAAGCACTATCGTGGTTGCGCCCATACGCCGCGCCACTAGATAAAGCGCAATCGATAGGACCGCCGGTTTCGAAACTAATAAATCCTTTCGGCTTCAGCTTTCCAGCTCTCAAAGCTTCTGACGTAGCTCTAGAAACCCTGGATTCATGCGGGTCTTAAACGGATACCCTCGCGGATGTGATGGGAACTGTGGTGGTTGCTCACCGAAAAATCGCTTTGGAGCGGCGATGGTCAACACCATGAAGTGGCCTGGCCTTGACCTTCAAACTAGCTGTTGCCTAGTTTTCGAAACCTGTTGATGGTAAAGGCTCCTTAACCAAGCGAGCCTACATCATGAACGCTAAGACTACTGCAACCGAACTGCCCAAGGCAACGACCGATCAGAAATCGGCAGCACCTGCCGCCGCGACGACCACGCCGCAAGCTGTTGCACCTGCATCGCCAAGCGGAGCTGGACCGATTAAAAACGCCTCTACGCCGATTTCATCGACGCCGACGGCGGATACGACAGCGAATGAAGGAAAGAGCGATGCTGGCGTTTCTTCTGCGGTCAAAGCCGAGAAGAAACCGAAAGCACCGACGAAGATGGAAATTGCCTCCGCCATCTACTTGCGCATGTCCAAGCAACAGGACGTAACCCGCAAGCAGATCGTCGAACAGTTCGTCGCCGAAGCCAAGCTGAGCGCTGCCGGTGCCAGCACCTACTACCAATTGATCAAGGCGAAGCTGGGTTGATCAAAAGATCTTCGGACGAGACAATCGCTAGGCAAGGTCAAGGCCGCTTTCAAAATACTGCTTAAAGGTCATGCCATCATCGAGCTTCCAGTTGTCGCGTCCGTTGATCGAGTATCCCGTGACTATTCCGGCCGCTTGCGATGCGGTCTTGAACATATGGTCCCGTTTGAAGATCATCTTCTCGTTTGAGTTTGCGAGTACTCCAGATGCAATCAGCGTCTGTCTCAATGCGATAGCCCCACCCGTAAGACTCGATGCAGGTGTTAGGGCTGCATCTGATCCTTCAAAGACGACCATACCCTCATCGGTCCAGACAGCTCGGGCGTGTAGACCGCTTACCCGAAGATGAAAAACAGAAGACGGCTCAAGAACCTTGGCTGCAGGCGTAGGAAGGTTCTTGACCAAGGCAGCAATTCGCGGATCCATGGCGTTTTCACGAACGACAAGGGGGTCCAGCAGGCGATGTCCCAATACCCCCAATAGGGTCTTGGCAAAAGCTAAGAACTCCTCCATTGCATCTCGATCCGCTCTAGGTAAAGACGGAAGTGCCGGTGCCACGTTGTTTTCAAGTTGATAGCGTTTTGCTTCACCTGCCATCGACACCAGCCGTGCCTCCAAATAGCGCACGTGAGCCTTTGTAAGGTTTTCGTCCTTGCTGCTGAAACTCACCAACTCCGACCAGAACTCCTTCCCAGACAGGTGGCTGTGCAATCGATCAGCGAGCACTTCAGCTTCGCCGATATATGCGATTTCGGCCCCGGTCTCATCATTCACCCCGAACAGGATATAAACGCCAGGGCGCTGGACCTCCGGCCACTCGCGCAATTCGCTGAAAAGCGAACGCGGGCAGGCAAGCGCCTGTCCAGTCCAATTTGCTATTTCGGCATGGCGAATGCCGGCTACCGTTTCGTTCGGCAGGTAGATCCTTATGCTTTTCCCCATTTTCGCATCCTGGCTTGTAATACCAGAACAATAACAGAACAGAAGAGCGCGCTCCTATGGAGAAAATAGTCACTAGTCCCGCATGGACAGGGCCGCGCCACAACAAGGCCGAGCTAATTGGCCTTTTCCGCCAGTTCAGGCTTCGACGGGAGGCGTCCGTCGGCAATCATCTTCGTCAGCCACTGGTCGAGGAAATGGTTCAGTTCCGCCTTTGCCAGCGGGCTGAACGCCATCAGTTCTGGGCAAAACACTTTCCTCGAACCGAAGCAATCGGTGTACGTCAATACCCCGACCGTTTCAGCCATCAAGTACACCTCAATGGTCATGTCCGGGTCAGGTATCGCAGCACCGTGCAGGCGTTCGAGATAGTGGCTCATGCGCAGAACCAAGCGGCGCTTGTGCCGTTCGATCACATCGATATTGACATCGTTGTGGCCGAGCGCTGTGAGCTTGGCGGGCCCTTTCATATCATGCAAGTCGGGGAGAAGTTGAAGCAACTTGCGGTAGTTCTGCTGATAGAGATCCATGTCGATTCCACGTTGATTGCAATACGGGAACCATCCATGGAAAAACGCAAACGGACAACGCAACCTCAATATGCCTCACACGAGCGCCGATGTGAGAATGTGCGTATTTTTCATCTCAGCAAGATGGTATTCTTGCCAGCATCAGGCTGAGTTCGACCCAAAGCGGCTTGTCGACAGCTCGCCACTACAAGGTATTGAATTATTTAGATACGGCGTTTAACCAATCTTCGGGCATTATGAAAAAAATTCTTCTCGCTACTCTATTAATCTTTCCATTGATTAGCTTTGCTCAAGAACAGGTCGATGGGGCGAAAACACCACCCACCACTAAACTAGAAGCATTTTCTGCGCGTACTGGTATTGTTCTCGTTAAAGGATATACCTCACTTGGTACCGTCAACGGGATGGGGCGGGTTTCTATCGATGTGCGCGAATTCCGCGATGCTAGCAATCCCAAATCTGCGCAGTATGGAGTAGCATTCGAAGTAAAGGAATCCGGGCGTCTTGAACGAGAGAGCACTTCATTCATTGACGAAGACGAAATTGACTCACTTATGCGCGGCCTAGACTACATTAGCAAAATTGATCGTGGCGTTACGACGTTTGGTAATTTTGAGGCACACTATAAGACCAAGGGAGACTTGTCATTTGTCGTGTTTTCTGGTCGTGCCGGTGAAATAAGTTTTGCGGTCTCCAGTGGTCGCATTGGAAAGACGCAAGCATTCCTAAAACTTTCAGATATCGATCAGATTCGATCGCTGCTAGGCGATGCAAAGAAAGCAATCGCATTGGCAAAGCCTAGCGCAAAATGAGCGTGAGGCGGTGTCCAACTAGTCAATCTACTGAGCCGCTGTGGAGCACGCTGGTCACGAAGATTCACGGATAGTTTTCGGATATCTTCGGTAAGGACTTGCAGTAATTGGCCAACACCAGGCGCTTTGCTTAAGGGGCCGCTTACCTAAAGATCTAGGGAAGTGCTGATTTATTCGTTTTCTGAAACTCCTCTCCGTGATAAATCAAGGACTTGCAATGCGTATTGGGCTGAAAAATCGATTAGATCAGCGTTTCCCTAGGAAGAATCCCTGAGTTTCATAATTATCACAATTGCAAATTAATAATACACCACCGCATTACTCATTGATCGAGTTTAACAAAACATTTAATGGCATCGCGGATACATCCGCGATGTGGATCGATAATCTAACCCAACCACGACTCTAATGATTCTCAATTTTCCGCCGCCAGCGAATTGGCAAGACTTCCAAATTCTAACGTTGCGTCTTGTTGAACACATGTGTGATATCTCTACCGTCCGTGAATATGGGCGACAAGGGCAGCGTCAAAACGGTGTTGATGTGTACGGCGAAATGCCAGGAGAATTGCACTTGGGTGTACAATGCAAGCAAATGCAGTCAGATAAGCAACTCACCGAAGCACTGATCAAATCAGAAGCTAATGATGCACTTGCATTTAATCCACCACTGAACACTTTCGTGATTGCGACAACGCTGAAGGAAGATACCGCTATCCATAAGGCGGTCACAACTTTGAACAAATCCAAGGTATACCCTTTCAAAATCTCTTACTGGAGTTGGAGTCACTTCAATGATAAGCTCAATCGCTCCAATCAGTTGGTGCAGGACAGCTATAAAGAATACGCTAAGGCTTTTGGCGTAGACGAGCAGGAAAAAGACTTTTCTGCGCTGCTTGATGGGTTTGATCGCCCGGCGTTTACCGATGATTTTTCTAGAGAAGTTAGTTGCATCAGCTTCATTG
This sequence comes from Duganella sp. Dugasp56, assembly GCF_047304105.1. Classification (NCBI taxonomy): domain Bacteria; kingdom Pseudomonadati; phylum Pseudomonadota; class Betaproteobacteria; order Burkholderiales; family Oxalobacteraceae; genus Duganella; species Duganella sp. Dugasp56. The sequence goes on along the minus strand of NZ_JBGLYQ010000040.1, from coordinate 15,977 downwards.
AGGCGCTAGGAGATACTGTACTATTTCTTCAGACCGGAATGTTGCGAGATAGGATTAGCCGAGACTTAATCGGTGCTACATATCCACTCAGTCTACTGCCCTTGGGAGAAAATAAGAAACTACGAACTCAACTCCTCAAAGAGGTAAAAGACCTGCGCAAACTCGCGATAATCGATGATAAAAATGGAAATCTCGATACCAGCCGTGCGAACGAATATAATGCAGTAAGAGGAGCAGTAATTGGCGTGATTAACCGAACTCTTGCCGCGCACAATATGCAATTGATCAAACCAGATTATTGGATTTAGCGAAATTCCATCTGAGACAACTAAGATTCCTCTAATCTTCAGTAGTAATTTTCGTTCACCTAGGAAAGACCAGATCTGATCCAATAGAGGCAGCACTAAGCATAATACGCAATAGGTTCAAATGTAATATTTTATGAAAATAACTAAATGGATTCTGTAGACTTGAAATTAATTGCGAGTGGTATTTTTGCTGTTATATGTGCACTCGTTACGGCGATATATAAGCAACCAAAAGCATATGATGAACTGGTGAAACCCGTATTGAAATGGGTTGCTGTAGGATTACTTTTTGTAGGTATTGGATTTTCGATTGGCGGCAGTGTTACCTCAGCTACTTCAATGACATTTATTCCGGCAGCACAGCTGGAAGAGGCAAAAAAATCAATTTCCTACTCTATTAACAACTATGTTTGGTTCCTATTGGCAGCAGCTATCACCTTCGTTCTTGATGTTGGTCTTTATATTTTGGCGCTTAAGGCGGAAAAATGGAAAAATGACAATGAGTGAACTGATTAATGTTAATTTCTATGCAAATCGGCTAACAAGCTCGAAATCCGGAAAGGGGCCAGAACAGACATTTTAAATCAGCTCTTATTTCAAACAGCCATCACACTGTATCGTCAGCTTTTTCGACTAGATGTGGGGTCGAAAATGTGATGGCTGATAACTTGTTGATTAAGGTGGGATTTTGGTGTGATCGCATATTCATGCGTCTGAAACCCGCATGAACAGTGGGTTTTAACGAGGCGGCGGGGCTTGGGAAGCTTCTGCTCTACCATTGAGCTACACCCGCGTGCCACGCATTCTACGCGGCTTTGCATGCAATTGACAACGCTGCGAGCGCCGATTTCAGCCGTCAGCGCCGCACGGCATGCTCCCTCTCCGCAGCGCGCATGCCCAGGTAGCCTTTGATCGACGCGATCACCAGCGGTAGCGCGCCAAACAGGATGAACACCAGATCGCCGGGCAGGCGCAGCCATTCGATCAGGCGCGACCGCTCGCTGCCGATGTAGTCAAGGCTGCGAGCATGCCAGTATCCGTGCTGCAGCACATCCCAGACCTGCAGCACACCGCTGGGGAACAAGCTCATGACCACCATCAGCGCCAGGCCTACGTTGGTGCCCCAGAAGGCGATCCTGATGTATTTCTCGATGCCGGCCCAGCGCGTGTCGTCACTGGTCTGGCGCAGCACGAACACCATTAGCGCGATCGCCAGCATGCCGAATACGCCCATCATGGCGGCGTGGCCGTGGTTCGGCGTCAACTGGGTGCCGACCTCGTAGTAGCTGACGATCGGCAGGTTGATCAGAAAACCGAAAATGCCGGCGCCGACAAAATTCCAGAAACCCACCGCCATCAGGAAATAGAATGTCCACTTGTGCGGTATGGCGATCGCCTTGCCGCACACGTCGCAGTCGCCGCGCGTCGTGCGCACGAAGTCCCAGGCATCGAGGGTCAGCAGGGTCAGGGGCACCACCTCGAGCACCGAGAACAGCGCCGACAGGGCCATATTGACGTTGGTTTGTCCGCTGAAATACCAATGGTGGCCGGTGCCCATCAGTCCGCCGAGGAAATACAGGATCGCGTCGAGATAGATGACCCGCAGCGCGACATTGCGGCGTGTCAGGCCGAGTTGATAGAAGGTCAGCGCCACGACCGTCGTGGCGAAGAACTCAAAAAAGCCCTCCACCCACAAATGGATGATCCAGAAACGCCAGGTATCGACCACGGTAAAGTTGGTCTTGGCGCCGAAAAACAACGCCGGAACATAAAAGACCGGAATGGCCAGCGCGGCGATCAGGAACATCCGGACGATGGGTCCGACCGCCGGCCGGGCCAGCGCGCGCGGCCGCACCAGTGTCCACAGCAAGCCAAACCAGCCGAACAAGCCGGCGACCAGCAGGTACTGCCAAAAGCGGCCGAGCTCCAGGTATTCCCAGCCCTGGTTGCCAAACCAAAACCACCAGCGGCCGAGCAGTTGTGAAATGCCCAGCCACTCGCCGAGCAGGCTGCCGCCGATCACCAATGCAAAGGCGGCGAACAGCGCGTGTATGCAGCCGGCCAACCAGCGCGGCTCGTCGGCGCGCAGCGAACGGCCGAGGAACAAGGCTGCCGCCACATAGGCGGTGGCAATCCAGAAGATCGCCATCTGCAAATGCCAGGTGCGCACCAGGTTGCTCGGAAATATGCGTTCCAGCTGAAAACCGTAGAAGCTGCCGGGATCCGCGCGGTAATGCGCCACGGCGCCTCCCACCAGCGACTGCGCCAGGAACAACAGCGCGACGACAACAAAGAATTTCACCAGCGCGTTTTGACCCCGGCTGGATTGTCCCGCCACCAGTTGCGGATGCACATGATGGCCGCGCGTGATCCAGCCGAGGTAGTCGAACTTCCCGAACGCCAGCAACACGGTCGCGATCCCCGCGAGGAAAACCATCAGGCTTGAGGCGCTCCACAACAACGCACTGGACGTGGGCAAATTGCCGACACCGGGATCATAGGGAAAATTGTTGGTATAGGAATAGTCTTTGCCGGGACGCTCGGCCACCGAGGCCCAGGCCGTCCACATGACGAAGGCCGTAAATTGGCGCAGCTCGGCAGGATCGGTGATGAGATTGGCCTTGAGTCCGCCATTGCGCGACGGCTCGCGGAAATACGCGGTCCAGAAGTCCACCTGTTCACGATAGGTTGCAGCCTGCGGATCGGTAAAATGCAACGTCGCGGTGGCCGCGTCATAGCGATTGGTTTTGAGCGACACGGTGGCTTCGCCCTGCACCGCGGCTTGCTGCGAACGCGGCAACGCGGCGAAAAATTGCCGATAGCGTTGTTGCGCGATGGCCTCCACAGTTTGCTCGCCCATGCGATGCAGCGCCGCGGCCGAATAATCCGGCCCGAGATAGGCGCCATGGCCCCAGATGCTGCCATTGGCCATCAAGCCATACTTGAGAAATACCGCCTGGCCGCTGCTGATATCGTCACCGCTGAACACGGCGACGCCGCGCGCGTCCACCACCTGCGTCGGGACAGGCGGGGCATTCTGGTAAGACAGCGTCGTGACCGTGATCAGCCCGGCAAAGCCCAGCACCATGACGATCAGTATCGTGCGTATCCACCAGGGCGAAAGCGGGCCGTCATCTTCGCTCACCGGTTGTGCCGCGTCGCTCATATTTACGCCCTGTCATTTCTTGCGTTGCGCTTCAAATGAGCATGAGGTTCCCCGCTTGGGCCGGATATATCTGTGCGGAAGCACACTTACCCGCGTTGCATCCATGCAAAAATAATACTAACCAGAAATTAGTTGCCACTTAAGTCTGTTAGTATGCTGACCACCTTAGTCAACCCCATGCACAGGATCGTCCATGCGCAGCACATCTCACGCGACCGGCCAGGAAACCATTCTTGAAGACGGCAAGCCCATCGTCACCACCAGTGACCTCCAGGGCCGCCTGACCTACGCCAACTCCACCTTCATCGACGCCGGCGGCTACGCCGACGAGGAGCTGCGCGGGCAGTTGCAAAAATCGCTGTACCACTCCGACATGCCGCCCGAGGTGGACGCCGACATGTGGCGCACCGTGCTGTCGGGCGAGCCGTGGCGCGGCCTGGTCAAGTACGCCCGCAAGGACGGCGGCTACTTCTGGTGCATCGCGAACGCCACGCCGGTGATTGAAAAGGGCAAGACCACCGGCATCATGTCGGTGTGCACCAAGCCCAAGCGCGAACAGATCCAGGAAGCCGAGCAGCTTTACCGCAGCGTCAAGGGCGGCAATCCGGACGGCATCCGCATCGTGCGCGGCGCCGCCGCCGCGCGCGGCTGGCGCAGGCTGGCCAACGCGCTGCGCGACATCACGCTGGCGCAACGCCTGGCCGCATGCTTCGGCGGCATGGCGCTGCTGGCGCTGTCCATGGCCGCGCACGCGCTGCTGCCCTATTCCGACACGGCCCTGCATGTGCAGGCGGTGCTGATGGTGGCGCTGGCCCTGTACGGCTGGCGCAACCTGCACCTTGCCGTGGTCGCTCCGATCCAGGCCAGCATCAACGCCGCCCGCATCCTGGCCGGCGGCGACCTGACCACGCGCATGGCGGTCGACCGCCACGACGAGCTGGGCCAGCTGCAAGCGTTCGTGCGCCAGCTGAACCTGAACCTGGCCTCCATCCTGGTCGACATCCGCAGCAATTTCACGCTGACCCGCAGCACCACCACGCTGGTGCGCGCGGCCAACGTCGACCTGTCGGCGCGCACCGAGGCGCAGGCGTCCAACCTGGAGCAGACCTCGGCGCACATGGGCCAGATCACCGGCATGGTCAGCCAGACCGCCGACAACGTCAACACCGCCAGCGGCGTGGCAAGCGAGGCAACCGCGCTGGCCGAACGCACCGGCGTCGCGGTGGCGCAGGTGGTGGCTGCCATGAACGACATCAGCAGCTCCTCGCGCCAGATCGTCGACATCATCAGCCTGATCGACGGCATCGCCTTCCAGACCAATATCCTGGCGCTCAACGCGGCCGTCGAAGCGGCGCGCGCCGGCGAACAGGGGCGCGGCTTCGCCGTGGTGGCCACCGAAGTGCGCAACCTGGCTCAGCGCAGCGCGGCGGCGGCCAAGGAGATCAAGGCCTTGATCGACGTCTCGGCCGGCAAGATCGAGATCGGCGCCGGCGTCGCCGGCACCGCCGGCCAGGACATGGATGCGGTGATCGCGGCCATCGGCCGGGTCGCCTCCATCATGGGCGACATCAGCGGCTCGACGCGCGAGCAGAGCAGCGGCGTCAACCAGGTCCAGGACGCCATCATGCAGCTGGACGAGGTGACCCGCCAGAACGCGCAGATGGTCGATGAGGCATCGGCCGCCACCGGCGTGCTCGACGTGCAGGCGCAGGCAGTGGCCAAGGCACTGGAAGTGTTCAAGCTGCCGCCGCAAACCCGCCGAGCCTGAGGCTGTCAGCGGAAAGTATTTGACTTTTCGCATGGCCTGGCCGAAGGTGTCGAGAAAACGTTTTCAAACACCCTTTTCTCGACATGCGAAGGAATATAGTGAGACTTCCCCTCTTTCAACGCGCGCTGGGCTTGTCCATCGCCACACTGGCTGCGCCGCTGGCATGCGCTGCGCCTGCCGACGTACAAATCAAACTGAACCAGCTCGGTTTCCTGCCCGCTTCGTACAAGCTGGCCGTCGTGCCGAACGTGGCGGCTCAAAAGTTCGCCATCGTCGAGGCGGGCAGCGGTGCCGAAGTGATGGCCGGGGAGCTGGGACCGGCCGCGCTGTGGGCGCCATCCGGCGAGACCGTCAGGCAGGCCGACTTCTCCGGCCTGGTTCAGCCGGGGCGCTATCAGTTGCGGGTCGCCGGCCTGCCGGATTCGGCGCCGTTCACGGTGGCGGCGGATGCCTACCAGGCGCTCAACGCCGCGGCGATCAAATACTACTATCTCAACCGCGCCGGCACCGCCCTGCCTGAACGGCACGCCGGCGTCTTTGCCCGGGCCGCCGGGCATCCCGATACCCAGGTTCTCGTTCACGATTCCGCCGCGTCGGCCGCCCGTCCCGCGGGCACGGTCATTTCCAGTCCCAAGGGCTGGTACGACGCCGGCGACTACAACAAATACATCGTCAACTCCGGCATCACCACCTACACGCTGCTGGCGGCCTATGAAGACTTTCCCGAGTTCTTCAAGGCACAGCAGCTGAACATCCCGGAAAGCGGCAACGGCATTCCCGACCTGCTCAATGAGGCGCTGTGGAACCTGGAATGGATGCTGTCGATGCAGGATCCCAACGACGGCGGCGTGTATCACAAGCTGACCAACAAGGCCTTCGACGGCATCGCGGTCATGCCGGACCAGGCCACGCAGGCGCGCTACGTGGTGCAAAAGACCACCGCCGCCACGCTTGATTTCGCCGCCGTCATGGCCACCGCGAGTCGGGTGCTCGCTCCGTACGACAAGCAGCTGCACGGCATGCCGGCGCGGATGCTGGCGGCCTCGCAGGCGGCATGGCAGTGGGCGCAGGCCCATCCCAAGGCGCTGTACCTGCAGCCCAAGGATATCGCCACCGGCGAATATCCCGACCAGGACGTGAGCGACGAATTCGCCTGGGCCGCGGCCGAGTTGTATATCGCCACCCGCAACGACGACTACTACAAGGCGATGCAGGCGACGAAGCTGGAAGCGACCGTGCCGTCGTGGGGCGATGTACACGGCCTGGCCTGGATGTCGCTGGCGCGGCACCGCAAGCAACTGAGCGCGGCGGCAGACCAGGCCCTGATCGCCGGCCGGATCGACGCGCTCGCCGGCAAGCTGCTGGCGGCGTGGAAGGGATCGGCCTACGGCGTCGCCATGCAAACCGGCGACTTCGTCTGGGGCAGCAATGCCGTGGCGCTGAACCAGGCGATGATGCTGCTGCAAGGCTACCAGCTGAACGGCAGGCGCGAGTACCTGCAGGCGGCCCAGTCCAGCCTGGACTATGTGCTGGGGCGCAATCCCATCGACACTTCCTTCGTCACCGGTTACGGCATCAAGTCGCCACTGCATCCGCACCATCGTCCCTCCGAAGCGGACGGCATTGCGGCGCCGGTGCCCGGCATGATAGTCGGCGGCCCCCAGCCCGGCCAGCAAGACAAGAAGGACTGCCGGCAGCCCTATCCTTCGGCGATGCCGGCCAAGGCCTGGCTGGACAATGTGTGCTCCTACGCCAGCAATGAAATCGCCATCAACTGGAACGCGCCGCTGGTCTACGTGTCGGCCGCGATCCAGCAGCTGACGACACCAGCCGCCGGCGCATACAAGAAACAACAGCCGTGATTATTCGTTAGAATTCCCCTTGCTGTTGAGCAATTACCGTCCTACACTTGTCTCATCGTCTCAGTGGCCCCCGCTCCCCGGGGCTACTGACCGTCTCTTCCGGCCCGATCCCCGCTGGACCCCAATGATTCCAGCAATGATGTAGCAAACATTGGCAATTTCATTGGCAATCTATATCACGGGTAAAAAAAATGAACGCAATAAAAAACCTCAAGATCGGCATCCGGTTGAGCGTAGGCTTTGCCGTCATCATTGTGCTGATGACCGCGTTGGCCGCAATCGGCATCAGCCGCATCCGGGCAATCGACACGAACACCGACATCATCGTCCATGACCGCTATGCCAAGGTCGCGCTCGCGCATACTATCGAAAACGAAGTCAACCGCCAGGCCCGCGCGCTGCGCACCGCGCTGATCGCCAACGACGACCAGGTCTCCGCCCGCGAACTGGCCAAGATCAGCGACTCGGCACCGATCATCGCGGGGGCGCTCGACAAGCTCCAGCTCATCATCCATACGGAAAAGGGCAAGGCGGCGCTGCAGGCGCTGATGGCGGCGCGCGCCACGTTCACGGAACGCGAACACCATATGATCGGCTTGATCAAGGGAAAACAGGCTGACGCCGGCCGCGACTATCTGATCAAGGAAGTCCTTCCACCGCAGACGGTCTACCTGGCTGCGATCGAAGCGTTCGCCGACACCCAGGTCAAGGGCATGGAACAGTTCGCGGCAGAGGCCAGCGATATGGCCGACAACGCCAACATGCTGATGATCGTGCTGGCCGTGGCGGCGGCGCTGCTGGCCGCCGCCATCGGCTACCTGCTGACGCGTTCCATCGTCCTCCCCTTGCGCCGCGCGGTGCAGGTAGCTCAAACCGTCGCCTCCGGCGACCTGAGCACCCACTTCGACGCCTGCGCCACGGACGAAACCGGTCAGTTGCTCACTGCCTTGAAGGAAATGAACGAGAGCCTGAAAAACATCGTCGGCCAGGTACGCTCCGGCACCGAGACCATCGCCACCGCGTCGACCCAGATCGCCACCGGCAACCACGATCTGTCGGCGCGCACCGAACAGCAGGCCAGCTCGCTGGAGGAAACCGCCTCGTCGATGGAGGAAATCACCGCCACCGTCCGCGAAAACGGCAACAACGCGCGCCACGCCAACAAGCTGGCCGTCTCCGCGTCGGACGTGGCGGTCAAGGGCGGCGCGGTCGTAGCCCAGGTGATCGACACCATGGGCTCGATCAACGAATCGGCCAGGAAGATCGTCGACATCATCGGCGTGATCGACGGCATCGCCTTCCAGACCAACATCCTGGCGCTGAACGCCGCCGTCGAAGCTGCGCGGGCCGGCGAGCAGGGCCGCGGCTTTGCCGTGGTGGCATCTGAAGTGCGCAACCTGGCGCAGCGCTCGGCCACGGCAGCCAAGGAAATCAAGACGCTGATCGGCGCCTCGGTCGAGAAGGTGGAGCTGGGCAGCCAGCTGGTGAACCAGGCCGGCAGCACGATGGACGAGATCGTCGCCAGCGTCAAGCGCGTGACCGACATCATGGCCGAGATCGCCTCCGCCACGCAGGAGCAAGACTCCGGCATCGAACAGATCAATCAGGCCATCAGCGAAATGGACACCGTGACCCAGCAAAACGCCGCCCTGGTGGAGGAAGCGGCGGCCGCCGCCGAATCGCTGCAGGACCAGGCGGGTTCGCTGGCACAACTGGTCAGCGTGTTCAAGCTCGCCGGCGATGCGCAGCAAGCGCCGCGCGCGGCCAGCCAGGCAACCGGCCGGCCGGCCAAGCGCGCGTCCAAGGTAGCGCGTCTGGCGATGGCCTGACGTATTGTTTCGTCCCGGCAGGCGGCAAATCATTTATATTCTTGGTTTGCCTGACATGTCGAAAGGACGTTACATGAAATCAGCAGCCCTGATGGCGGCGCTAGCGCTGGCCATCCCTCTGGCCCAGGCGCAGGCGCCAGCCGCCGCCGATCCCGCGGCCGATCCGATCTCCACGCTGGTCGGCCAGCTGGACCTGGAAAAATACAAGGCCACCATCAAAAGCCTGACCCGTTTCGGCGACCGCCGACAAGGCACCGAACGCAATCGCCAGGCACTGGACTGGATCGAGGCGCAGCTCAAGTCCTACGGCTGCACCAACACCGAACGGCTGCAGTACCAATACACGCAGCCGGCGCCGGACGCGCCGCCGGCCAAGCGCGCACCCGGCATACCGAGCGGCGGCGCCGGCGGCCCGCCGGGCCAAGGCGGCAGCACGCTGTTCGGCAACCGCATCCCCACCGGCGTGAACACCGATCCGATGCTGCAGCCGGATGAAAAGCTGCGCGCGCTGAACGCCGAGCAGACTCCGGTCGGCACCTCGCAGCGCGAGAACGTCTACTGCACCAAGGTCGGCGCCACGCATCCGGAAGAGATGTACATCGTCAGCGCCCACATGGACGGCATCGGTTTCGGCGAGGCAGCCAACGACGACGGCTCCGGCACCGCGCTGGTGATGGAGCTGGCGCGCATCTTCAGCGCGCCCGGCGTCGAGACGGACCGCTCGATCCGCTTCGCCTTGTGGAACAACGAGGAAACGGGCCTGAACGGCGCCACCGCCTACGCCATGCAGCGCAAGGACTTGCAGGGCATCGAGTCGCCCAAGGGCTCGGGCAAGTATCCGGAGCCGAAGTGGCTGGGCATGATCCAGCACGACATGATGATGTGGGACCACGGCATGCCGATCCCGAAACTGGACGCCGCCGGCAAGCCGGTGCTCGACGCGAAAGGCCAGGCGGTGTACGTGTCGCCGCCCGAGCAGCGCCGCGAGGCCGACGTCAACATCGAATACCAGTCGGTGTCGAAACAGGCGGAGGCTTCGGCCAAACTGGCGTGGGCCTTCCGCGCCGCCAACGACAAGTACGCGACCAACTATCCGGCCGCCGTCGGCTTCCACATGACGAACACCGATTCGACGCCGTTCATGGACCTGGTGCCGTCGATTTCGCTGCGCGAGAATGAGCGCGGCCAGCAGATCGGCGCCGGCTGGGATCCCAACTGGCACCAGCCGTCGGACGTGTACGCGACCTACTCGGACAAGGATTTCCTGCTCGGCCTGAACGCCGCCCAGACCACGCTGGCCGGCGTGGCGCAGCTGGCCGGGGCGCGTATCAGGAAGTAGTGCGCCGGGAAGTCATTACTGTTGCTGGTACTTTTCCGAACGGGGGCCGTACAACATGCCGTTGGCAAGGCCGCCCGACAGCAGGCGGGCGCTGGTCACGCCGGCCACCGGATGTGAAGCATCGGTGGTGCTGTTGATGATCTGTTTGACGGCAGCTGCCACCAGCGCGCCGATCAAGCCACCGCCGCCGTTGTTGCCGCCCTCGTTGTTGGAGGCGCTGGCGGTGCCGGTCCACAGCACCGCGCCGGTCTTCAGATCCACCAGCTTGGCATTGGCCGACACCACCACCACGCTGTTGAGCACCGTGTAGCTGGCGCCGTAGTTGGTGATGGTGACGTACATCGCGGCGTCGGCGCCAAAGATCTCTTTCAGCTTCGCCGTATCGACCGCATGCATGTCGCTCGCGCTGGTCAAACCGTTCTGCTTGAAGGTCTCGCCGACCAACGCCACCGGCAACACATAGTAACCGGCTTCGGCCAGCGGATAGGTGACTTGCGCATAGACGCTGTTGGCAGCGTTGACGTCCGGCGAATTGTTCAGCGGCGGCAGCACCAAAATCGAACGCGGCCTGGCCGCCTTGAAGGCGGTATAGTCATATGGCGCCTTCGGCGTCGCGCAACCGACGATCAGGGCGGCGGGCGCCATCACGGCGACCAGTTTCAGGATTCGGTTCAGCATATCAGTTCACACTCTTCTTGGTTTTCGCCAGCAGGAAATCCATATAGACCGCCGACTCCGGGAATAATTTTTTCTCGTCCTCGAACTGAGCGACGACCTGGTCCGGCTTGCCGGCGATCGAGTACAGCATGCCGAGGTGCGCATGGAAGCCCGGTGGCGCGGTCTGTCCCTTGGAGCTGATGTTCTGCAGCGCCAGCTCCATCGCGGCGATCTGCTGGTCCGGGCTTTCGCCTTTCAGATGCTGGTATACCTGCGGCTGATAGCCTTCCCAGCCATACATAGTCTTGGGCGCGCTCGCGCACCCAGTCAACGCTACGCCGGCGGCCAGCGCCAGCACCATGCCGGCGCGCTTGATCATTGTCTGTTTCATGGGGCGCCTTATTGAGTGCGGGTATGCATCGCGCCGGCTTCGACGCCGGCCACCAGGTGGTCGACCGCTTCGCGCACGGCCAGGTCCAGCACCTTGCCGTTCAGCGTGGCGTCATAGCTGGCGGTGCCGCCAAAGCCCAGCACTTCGCGGTTGGACAGGCTGTACTCGCCCGCGCCCTGGCTGGAATACACCACTTCCGAAGTGGCGATGTTGACCACGTTCAGCGTGACCTTGGCGTAAGCGACCTGGGTCTTACCGCGCCCCATGATGCCGAACAGTTGGTGGTCACCCACTTCCTTGCGGCCGAACTCGGTCACGTCGCCGGTGATGATGAAATCGGCACCCTTGATGCTCTGGCTTTGCTTTTTGAAGTCGGCTTCCTGCTTGGTCTCAGACAGGTTGTCGCGGTCCAGCACATTGAAGCGGTTGGTCTGCTGCATGTGCGAGATCAGGATGGTCTTGGCTTGGCTGCCCAGACGGTCGACGCCGTCGGAGAAAATGCCGCGCATGAAGCTGGAGCGGTTATCGAACTTGCCGACGGCGACCAAGGTGCGGGCGCCGGCGTAGGGACGGGCGGCGCTCGCCACGGTCGGCACAGCCAGCGCCTGCGAGCTTTCAGTTGCGCAGCCTGCCAGCGCCGAGATCATTGCCGCGCCAATCGCCAGCGCGCTCAGTGTATTTCTTTTCATTTTTACCCCGGAGTTAAAATTTTATATGAAGCAATTTTTCTTCGAGGCAAGTGTACTTGATTGCAGGCCAAACAATCTATCCAATAGTCACTGGACAAAAGACAGGCGGTCGCCCCTTACTGCGGCGCCTCCACCTTGTACCCCTTGGCCTGCAAGGCTGCGATATAGCCTTGCGGGTCGAGGATGTCTTTCAGGCGCAGCACCGCGAACGTCGATGCGTTGGCGGCCAGCGATTTCTCCGCCGCCGTGACCCATACTTCACGCAGGCGCGCATCCATGTCCTTGAAACCCGGCTGGCTCTTGAGGAAGTCGCTGTTGGTCAGCGCGGCCTTGCATGCGCTCTCGCGGTCGGCGTAACTGAGCTTTTGTATCGCTTCGATATCGCCCACCGCCCAGGCGTTGGCGCGCACGCGCATGGCGTCAAGATCGGTCTCCAGCCGCTCCAGCGTGGTCGAGAAACATGCCACGTCGTCCATGGTGGATTTCTTGAAGTCGCGCAGCGCCTTGACCGGGCTGTCGATTTCCAGCTCCACGCCTGGCGACGTCGATTTGATGTTGTTCTTCTTGACGATCTTGTCGATCGCCGCGTACACCTCGCCGCCCGACGACAGTCCGGCATGCGCCAGTCCTTTGCTGTACAACTCGTCGGCCACGAAAATCGGACGCTCGCTCTCGATGCCGTTGTCCTTGCCGATGTACTTGTCCTTGAGCCGCTGCCAGCGCGCATAGACATCGGCCGGCAGCACGTCCTTCAGTTTCGCGCCGTCCGGATTGTCCTTCAAGCCGACGACGAAGGGCAGCAGCGTCAGCGAACGAAAGAATCCGACGTGCGCGCCGGCCATCGGCTGCTTCAGATATTCCTGCGAGCCGGCCAGGATGGATTCCACCTGGCGCGAGCGCCATTCCATGTTTTTCGGCAGCGGCGAGTAGCTGCCGAACACCCACAGCACATGGTCGTCCTTCGATATTTTCCACAGGCCCGGGCCGGGGCGCTGGCCGGTGACGAGGATTTGTTCCGGCACCGCTTCGGCGGCCTCCGCCACCGGCGCGGCCGGCGCAGTTTCAGCGGTTTGCGACCATGCAGGCGCGGCCAGCGCGCCGAGATACAACGAGAACATCAAGCGTTTCAACATGGTGGTAGTCCTGTATGTGGCGGAGTCGGATGCTGCGCCCACGTTGCAAATTATATATCTCCCGCCGTGTGCGTCGCCAGGGCTTGCAGCACGATGTCATGCAGGCGCTGCGCCGGCGCGTTGAGTTCCGCCTCGCCCCGGTGCAGGTGCAGGCCGATCACCGGCAGCGGCGGCAACCCGCCCTGCTCCAGCATGCGCAGCGACGGCGGCAGGGCGACGCCGGTGCGCACGGTGACGCCCAGCCCCGCCGCCACCGCCGCCCACACGCCGCCCAGGCTGGGGCTGGTGAAGGCGATCCGCCACGCGATGCCGGCCCGGTCCAGCGCCTCCATCGCGGCCGAGCGCATCAGGCACGGGGAATCGAACACCACCAGCGGCAGCGGCTCGCCGCCGGCCAGCGACGGCGCCACGCCGTCCCTGGCCACGATCCAGCGCAGCGGCACGCGCGCCACCTCCCGCGTCTGGCGCGGCTGCAGTTGCGACAGCGATGTGCCGGCGTGGTCCCAGGCCAGCGCCAGGTCCAGCCGGCCGCCGGCCAGCAGCGCCAGCAGGTCGGCGTTGCGCGCCACGCTGGCTTCGATGCGCAGCTTGGGATGCACGCGGGCGAAGCGGCCCAGCACCTCCGTCAGCAGATGCTCGCCGAAGTCCTCCTGCATGCCCAGCCGCACGCTGCCCGCCAGTTCGGCGCCGCGCACGGCCGTCGCCGCCTCGTCGTTCAGCTCCAGCAGCCGGCGCGCATAGCCCAGCAGCGACTCGCCGGCCGGCGTCACCACCATGCCGCGTCCCTCCTTGCGCAGCACCGGCATGCCCACCTGTTCCTCCAGCTTCTTCAGCTGCGCGCTGACGGCCGAGGTGGAACGCCCCAGCCGGTCGGCCGCCCTGGCAAAACTGCCCAGGTCGACGCCGGTGACAAAAGTGCGCAGCACGTCCAGGTCGAAAGTAATCCGTCGCATGACAATCCCGTTTTATCGAACCATCTGTCAAAATATTCCTGATTTTCAGGATCAAAATAGACCTGTATCGTGAGCCTGTCAATCACACAAACAGGAGCGCATCATGCCGATGAGCCGCATTTCACTGCTGAAGGGGAAATCCCCCGAATACCTGGCCGCGCTGTCGGCCAGCCTGCACCGGGCGATGGTCGAGGCCTTCAACGTGCCCGCCAAGGACCGCTTCCACGTCATCCACCAGCATGAACCGCACGAACTGGTTTTCGACCGCGACTACGAAAGCGAAGGCGGGCCGCGCTCCGACGATTTCGTGCTGATCGCGATCACCATCGGCAAGCCGCGCACGGTGGAGCTCAAGCAGGCGTTCTACCGGCGGCTGGTCGAACTGCTGGCCGACGCGCCCGGCCTGCGGCCGGTGGACGTGATGGTGGTCGTCAGCAGCACCGGCGGCGAGGACTGGTCGTTCAGCGGCGGCATGCCGGCCGCCTCGCTGCTGGGAGCGCAGCGATGATCGCCATGCAATATGGCTTCACGCTGCCGGCCGACTACGACATGGGCATCGTGCGCGAACGCATCGCCACCAAGGGGCCGTTGCTGGACAACTTGCCGGGCCTGGTGTTCAAGGCCTACTTATATTCAGACCGCGCCGGGCATGTCGACGCAGCGGAGAACCGCTACGCGCCGTTTTACCTGTGGCGGGACGAGGAATCCATGCACGGCTTCCTCAACGGCCCCGGCTTCGCCGGCGTGGCGCAGGCGTTCGGCTGGCCTTCGGTGCAGACCTGGACGCCGTGGCACGCCAGCGTCGGCGGCGAGCTGCGGCAGGCGCGTCATGCCACCCGCAGCGTCGAGGCCATCGCGCCCTACAGCGACCTGGCGGCGCTGCGCCTGCGCGAGGAAGGCCATGCGAGGCATGCGCTCGAATGCGGCGCGCTGGCGGTGGTGATCGGCTTCGAGCCGGCCGGCTGGAGCATCGTGCGGATGGTGCTGTGGCGCGGCGAGCCGGCACTTCCGCCATTGCCGCATGAACAGCGCTACCGGATCGGCCACCTGTCGGCGCCGGGGCTGGCCTGACGCTAAAGGTCAGCGCAGCAGCAGCAAGGCGCTGCGCGGCTGCGCGTTGGCCTGGGCCACCATCGAGGCGCCGGCCTGGCGCAGGATGCTGGCGCGCGTCAGTTGCGCGGTTTCGCTGGCGTAGTCGGTGTCGCGGATGCGCGAACGCGCCGCTTCCAGGTTGACGGCGCCGTTGTCGGCATTGCCGGCGGCCGCCGACAGCCGGTTGCTGGCGGCGCCCAGCAGCGCGCGGATGCTGCCGATGTCGTCGATCTTGCCGTCGATATAGGTCAGCGCATCGGTGGCGCCGCTGAAAGTGGACAGGTCCAGCGGCGGCTCGCCGGACGTGTACGCGCTCACTTCCTCCAGATCGGGCGGGCCGATCACGACCGATGCCTGCGCCCCCGCGCTGAGCCCCGCCGCCGCCGGGTTGGCGCCGGCGATGCTCATCGCATGTCCTCCGGGACGGGGTGCCTCGGTCACCGTCACCGTGCCTTTGTGGTTGCCCAGCGCCAGCCCAAGCGAACCGGCGCTGCCGGCGTTCGCTTCGGCGATGACGATATCGCGGCCATCGGCGGCGCTCAGCGTCAGCGTGCCGCCCACGGCGCTGGCGGTGACGCCGCTGGTGCCGGCCTCGTTGCTGATGGCGGCGGCGGCACTGGCCGCGCGCGCGGCGGCCGTAACGCCGCCGATGGCGCCGATATCGACGCCGTTGATGGAAAAGCTGGCGGCCGCCAGCGCGCCGGGGGGGGGCCCCCCCCCCCCCCCCCGGGGGGGGGCCCCCCCCCCCCCCGGGGGGGGGTTTTTGGGGGGGGGCGCCCCCCCCCCCCCC